>JABIGP010000092.1 GCA_018650105.1 Methanobacteriota archaeon | reverse complement strand
AGAAGTCCATCTTCTCTAGCACTATCAATTGCTGATTGTAAGATACGTTTTGCTTGAGGATATTCACTTCGCAAATAGACCCAGCCTTGTGTTGCACCAATTGTTTGAGCGCAAATCAGCATTCCTTCAATCAGTGAATGTGGGTCTCCTTCCATCAACATCCTGTCTATGAAAGTTCCAGCATCACCTTCATCTGCATTAGCAACAACATGCTTGATAGGATCGCCTTGTTGCATTGCAGATTTCCATTTGAAATGTGTAGGAAAACCTGCTCCTCCTCTTCCTCGTAATCCGCCAGTTTCAAGTTCTTGTAATACGAAATCTGCACCACTTTCCTTTGCTTTATTCAAACCAGAATATGCACCTAATTGCTTCTGTTGTTCAAGGTCCAATGGATTACCAATTCCCATTCTTGCCAAAGCAAACCTTGTTTGTGATTTCATTTCCGATAGTGAATCAATTGGCCCAAGTGCTGTAGGATGACCATCAGCTGAGCCTTTGCTAATCGCATCCATCAATGAGGATACGTCTGAGGATTGAATTGGTCCAAATGCATGTCTGGTTCCGTCAATTTCGACTTCAATCATTGGTTCAAGATGGAATAATCCTCTACTACCAGTTCGAGTAATAGATGCTGTATCGCCCAATTCTCGGAGTAGCGATTGTACCACTTCCTCCGAACCTAGTTTTTGGCTAATACTATCCATACTGACGAATAATTGTAATCCGGTGCCTGTACTATCCGTTGGAATAATTTCCTCATCTCGTAATACTGCAGGGCCGCTTGTACATAACCCAGCACAGTGTAATGTTCCGACTGTGTCGCCTTCTTTGGCAAGGAATTCTGCAACTAATTCAGAGCCACGCGCTCGGCAAGATTCGCCCATACACACGCGGACTGTCGAATTATCGGGTTTTAATTCGGAATAATATCCGATAACACCGCGCACCTTTGCTGCAGTTGTTCCGGTAATACTAGCGATTTCACGCACTCTTTCTGCACTTGGTTGCCCTTTGGTGCGAAATTCTTCCTTTAGAATATCAAGTAGTTCATGCCCCGGTCTTCCTGGGTCCCAACCACTATATTCCTCAGACATAATTACACCACGCAATGAATCAAGTTCCCTACTTAGCAAGCCCAAACGCTATTCACATGTCAAGGTTTTTCAAAATACAACTATCATATCCTAAGTTCTCAAGTAATCAACAATCGTCATTTGCTGTGAACCTAAAGTAGTGAAATGAACGCTGATCCATCTCAAAGTTACTCATGGTGAATTCAATGCCGTTAAAGACTCCAGAATCAAACATATGCCAGGGATGATTTTCTGATTCGGTCATCCCCCAATGTTCCCACTGATATTCACATGCTGGATTCATGCCCTCAATTGTAAGATTTATTGATTCAAGAATGCCACTGAAATTTCTCGGTGGCTCGCCATTAACAGCAACATATCTAGAGAGAAGAACGCTCAAATTTCTGTCATCATCTGATTTGCCTGCCAAGATTTGAAACTCATCTGCATCTGCCGAATTTGAATAATGCCCACCCTCGTCAACTAACTTAATCGGGGTATTAACATACATATCGCCATAAACTTGCCAAGTGTATCCGGGTCCCTTTGGAGTAAGATTTGCCTCCCACAGGCCACTTCTAGCTGCAAACCAATGTGCCATCTTCAAAGTTGTATGACCGGGCAAGGTTGTATTACCTTCATTACCTTGCCACAACTCATTGAATATGGTCAAAACACTAGTTGAATATGCTTGACTTGAGGCACTAGAGGAATATACTGGAATGTTTCTATTCCATTCGGTAACATATACTGGAGTGTCAATAGGAAATCCATAATTGGTTAATGTTGTTTCAACAGAATAGTTCTCATCGCCAAAAAATGCATAGAGTGTCTGTGATGGATTGGAACGGTATAAGTGAATATATACGGCATCCAAATGTTCGTTATTATTTTGTGCATTTTCTAAAAATGTATGAGCGAATTCATGATTATTTGCACCGAAATTTAAGCCTGCAATAACATCTATTGATTCTCCAAATTCTGCAGTAACTGCAGAATTAACCTCGTGATACAATTGATAATATTCTAACGCAGTACCACTCCACCAATCTAAAAGATAAGGTTCATTCCAAACTTCAACTGTATCAAAACTATCATAGTAATAACCATCATTCCAGCCTTCTCTATAATGCTTTAACACTTGTACCGCGGCTTGTGCAAAGACTGTGAAATTATCAGGTGGCGACCTCCAATCTGGGCAATCTGGATAACTTGGGTATGCTTTTGGATACCCCAATCTCCAGTATACGGAAGTACTGGTAGTCGCCATCGTAGCAAGCACACGTTCATCGGTTTCTGAAAAATTATAATTGCTCATATTCAAGGGGTCATATCCTTCATAGACCGGCACTCCATTCTCATCAGCATGAATCCATATTCGATTCATATCACCGGGTCCTTCTCCATGAGTTCGCGAAGATGGTATTTGCAATTCATTGAATTTGGAAGTATAATCGGCACCATACCAAATGTTCTGACAGCCTTCAATCTCCCATGATTTTTGGATTAGTGGACCATTATTTACTCCATGGATTGGAGCGATTTGTCCAAACTCTTGGTCAAAATGAACAATGGCTTCGAGATCTGCGGTTTCTTCAATCTCGGGAATAGGGGGTTCAACATCTGTATCGTTATTTTCCGAACTAAAACATCCGGGTACAATGATAATTAGAATGAGGATTAATGCTATTATTTTACGCAAAAACAATCCTCGCTCCAGCCATATTGGTCGCATTGATTGTCAAATTATAAGTCTTAAGGTGAGCGAACAACTAATCCTTCATTAACTATGTATGGGGTGGATACCCATTGCTTCATTATTCACTATGCAAAGGAATATCACTTATGTGACATAGTTGTATTGTCAATATATTATTCAATTGAATAATTCATCATTCCAAGCAGTAATAACGCCTGTAAATGCTGATGCTGCCACAGTTAGTGGACTGGCTAAGTATAATTTTCCTGGACCGGAACGGCCTTGGAAGTTGCGATTAATTGCTGATACTGTTACTTGTTCTGAGTTGATAGAAACTCCCGGCCCTGCACCGATACATGCTCCACAACCAGGGTCGATTAGATTGATTCCAACACGCCCAAATAAGTCGTGCCATCCCTTTTGTACAGCCATTTCTTTTACAATTCCAGAGCCATATTGAATATAGAATTCAACACCTTCTTTAACGGTTAAGCCGGCTTCTTCGGCCGCTTGACAAACCTGAGCATAATAAGCAATATCGTCTTCTTTGCCAGCAGTGCATGAGCCGCCGTATGCGATGTTGATTTCGACCTGCCCTATCTCAGAAATGTTCGCGCCATTGGTTGGATCGCTTGGAATTCCCTCATCCGGATTGCCAGGGTGTGCAACCATTGGCACAATTTCGGTGAGATTAATCACATGTATTCCACCGGCATATTCTGCACCTTCATCAGCTGTAACTGCGCGACTTTTCATTTGTTCAATATCAAGATGAGGTTGTGCCTTTAACATCCAATCATACAGTATATCATCCGCTTCACATATTCCAGTTCTTGCAGAACATTCTGTTGCCATATTACAAAGGGTTGCCCTCTCATCTGCTGAAATTGATGCAAGTCCCTCGCCACCAAATTCCATACTGCGATTGAGAGTTAACTCTTTACGAGCATGGTCTGATAGAATATAGAGGATGACATCCTTTGCCGTACATCCTTCGTTAAGGGTGCCTGTCAATTCAAAGCGGATTGATTCTGGAACTTTGACAAATGTAAATCCTGCGCTAACCAAGTTAGCATACTCTGTTGAACCAACGCCCCAAGTGAGTGCGTTAGAAGCACCCCCCATGCAAGTGTGTGAATCTGTTGCTTGGATGAAATCGGCGATTTCTATGAATTCTTCTCTTGCAACTTGGTGACAAATACCAGGTGATACGCCGTCTTTTGCAGAATAATCTCGAACACCGGTATGTTGTTGGAATGCGACTTGTAATTCTCGTAATTCCTCAACCTTAGCCATATGCGGAACGAATTTTGGATTGTGGTGCGCATATAGTAAATGGTCCTCAAAAACCGCAAATTTACTTGGGTTTGGCAAACTATAATCATCACCATATTCATCGATAAGGAAATTATGAACTTGTGCAGTAGTAAATTCGTGCGAGTACCCTCCTTGTACTTGTGCAATTACTGGGTCGTGTGCTTTGACACATTGACCATTCACTTGTCCAATCAAATTTCGAGCAATAATTTTCTCCGCCATCGTCATTGGCCGAGAAGGAGTATTTATCGCTGGGAGGTTGATTTCTCCAGCCTTTAGTGATTTAGCGAAAGCGAATAATCCGCCCTTTTCAAGAATGATTTTTGTCACAGGGTCATATCTATCTGTAAACTCTGAAAGAGCAATACTTTCACCATTTTGTAAACGTGTTAGCATTGAATGATCGCCCATTAATTGGCCGAGATTGATATTGTTTTGTTCATGGATAGGGGCAAATGATGCTGCTATTACAATTTTTATTCCAGACCAGCGCTCGCATTGTGGAGCGGTTTCTCTGCTCGAGCCTGTGCCTTTGCGTTGACCCGATACAATTACCTCAAAATTACCATTACTGAGTGCATTTTCATTGAATACCCTCAAACCATTATGCATTAATCCAGCGTAAGCATTCTTAGCAATTTCAACTGGAGAATGGTCAAAGCATACCCATGCTGGAGTCATTACATCCGTATTGATATCGTCAAGTAAATCTTCAACGGTTAAGTCTTCCATCTTCAGATCTAGTCCTTCATACAATTGCTTGCGAATTAAATCTAAATCCTTGGTCAAAAATAGTACTCTTTTTCCCTTCGTAAGGGATATGTTGTTTGTCGGCCAGTCCCCTCGCATAATACTCCCTCAAACTATCTCAAGAGTCGGGTAGGTATAACGGGTTCGGCACTTGCCTAAACACCGTTCTCGCTACTTATATTATATTGTAATTTTGACAAAAAACGGTTATTATTGTCAATATTATGTTTTTTTAGTATATTTGCGGCAGAAAAAATGTTTGAACTCGGTGAAAACATATCAGAAAGATATTTTATTACTGAATAATATTGGTTAATTCGGGCAACTGCTCGCTATTTTAGCCCAACGACTATTAGATTATACCGGCATAAGGTTTAAATATCTCACTTTGGGGGAGTGAACTACTATTCCCCCGTAAGTTGGACTTTGTGTTCGGCGAGGGGAGGCGGGATTAAAATGGATGAGCAACAAGTAGAAGACACCGTAAAATGCAGCGACTGTGGAAGTAGAGAATTAACTCGCGACGAAACTCGTGGCGAAGTCGTTTGTGACGATTGTGGATTGGTATTAGAAGACAATGTAATTGACCAAGGCGCAGAATGGAGAGTATTCTCTCCAGAGCAAGGAGACCAACGAGCCAGAACTGGAGCACCGATGACCGTAATGCTGCACGACAAAGGTTTGTCAACAGATATCGATTGGCAGAATAAGGATTATTCTGGAAAAACTATCAATTCAAGATACCGTTCACAATTCTATCGTATGAGGAAGTGGCAAAAGAGAAGCAGAGTTTCTAACGCAACCGAGCGTAATTTAGCAATGGCTTTGGCCGAGCTTGACCGTATGGCAAGCCGCCTGGAATTGCCTAAGTCTGTAAGAGAAGCAGCAGCGGTCAATTACAAGAAAGCAGTTGACAAGAGATTGATTCGTGGACGTTCTATTGAAGGAGTTGCAGCAGCATCTCTTTACGCAGCATGCCGACAATGTGGTGT
>JABIGP010000029.1 GCA_018650105.1 Methanobacteriota archaeon | reverse complement strand
ATGGAAAGTGAATTATTCCTTTTCAATAAATCGATCATAATACATTGGTATTTTGTGCCAATCTTTTTCTCCAAGAAATACATCTTTAACCATGACAATAGCCCAAGCAATGAAAGATATCAGAATAGTCATTGCCCACAATATTTCAATTTCACTGAAGCCATCATTTTCAACATCAATTCCGATATAGATTATAATAATTAACATCGCACCAGCAATTGTTGATAGTAATGTTAGCCAAGGAGTTTTCCTAGTATGAGTGGATTTGTGCAAGTGGTCTTCATGCAAATATAGAGCCATTCCCCACACACATAACAGAGATGTACAGAAGATAAATAGGGCATATGTAACACCATTTCCAAGATCAATTCCAAATCTGTTGAATGCAGTTGTAGCTGCCAGTAACGGGTATGAAAATAGTGATGCTAAAATTAGTTTTGAATGCGGAGTACTATTTTTAGAAATGGAATTGCGCAAAAGTTTGAATGGTTTTGACATTACAAAAATCCATAAAAATGGAAGTCCCAAGGAGATTGAAAACATATCATTGCTAACATTTCCTCGGCCGTACAAAAATGCCATAACTGCATGTAATGTTGACAACGAAAGTAAAGTAATGAAAATCATAGGTATGTGTTTTGGTTTTATAATAGCCATATTTACTCTTCGATTAAAGTGTGATAATATTGTTGCAAAATTAATCATATTGAGGAATATTACCAGTATGATTGCAAACCCTAATTCAATCATTCCAGGGATATCTCTTAACACCCATGTCGTAAAAGAAGCAATACCAAATAATGGCAATAATAATCCAGGGAGACTTGATGCTATGCCAACTTCATCATCAGAGCGGGATTTTTTATTTTGATGCAAATTTTTCCCTGGGTCTCCCAGCATCACAAGTGACCAAGAGAGTAAGGCGATACCTGCTGTTGAAAAATCTTGCATCAACTGCACATCGCCTGTTAGCAATCCAGCTAAAATTAGCGCCTGTCCTGCAACATTAACTAATAAATAATGTCTCAAAAGAGTGTATTCAAATGTCACTACGCCATGAATTAATGGAAGAATATCAAATGCAATTCCCGCATGTATTGCCATTATCCATCCTATTGAGGCGCAAAAAACTAAAGCAAATGTTGTAATATTTGTCAATTCCTCTGTTGCAAATAGAGTTGTAGAATCTGTGAAAAAAATGATCGTAATAGTTGCAATGAATAATAGCATCATCATTGCTGAAGAAAGAATCAAATCAAAATATGAGCCTGCAGCCCATGTTTTTGAGTACTTTGAAGAGACTCCCATGAGAATTGCTACAAACTCCAGAATATAATATAATAGCCGAATATATGCTGGAAACGCGTAAAATATCAAGGAAGCAATGCAGGGATGCCTAAATCATAATTGCAATTTTCTATTATTACATCATAACCTGGAACCATGAGTAATTTATCTTCTTGGTCAAGAGAATAAATCTCCACATGATTCACTTCACTCATATGTTTTAGCTCTCTTCGACATGCAGTTTGGTGAGAATCCATATGGACAAGTGGTCGTAAATCAACAATAACGGTATCTCCTTGATTTATTCTCTTACCAATTTCCCTCGTAGGAATGCGACTCATCTTATCAGGAGAAACATATCTCAAGGCTCGTTTTGGAAAAGAACGTCTTGGTCCAAAATTTGTTGCGAGGTCATGAAATGGTTCACCATCGGATGTAACTGGACCAGCCCATCCTGTAGGAATTGCTTTGAGAGTTCTAGTTCTAATCTGAGGTTGTGTATTTTGACTGATATTAGGGGTGTTTCCTACAATAGTTTCCCTTGGAATTATCAGATGTTGCTCAGTTGCCGAATCTGTTGAAACCGTTTTGGGCTTTTTCTTTTTCTTTTTTGGTTTGATGTTTGTTTGTATACTTCCTTCCGGGTCAGGTAGTCCAAAAAATTGCCAAAGATTTGCCATATATTATTCCCTCAGAAGTCTAAATCATCAAGCAAATTGCTCATGTTAGTACTGACAGAAGTGGATGGGGTATTGGTAGTTGTCGGTTGAATCACAGGTTCAGGTGCCGTATTTGCATCCAACCATTGTTGACCGTAGTAATTCCATTGCTCTTGTGTCCATCCATCAGGTAATCCTGTTGCAGGTAAAGCAGGACCTTGGTTCACTTGTGCAGGTTGAGATATAGCACTTGGTTGTTGAACATGTGAGGCTTCGGCGCTATATGGAGAATATTCATTGACTGGAGCAGTGCTTGCGATTTCAGTAGCAGGTTGAGTTTGTTGTGTGGAAAATTGTGCTTCAGGTACAGCAGTTGCTTGCCCAAACAAATTATCATTTGGTTGTGAGGTTGGAGGCATTGCACCAGATGAGAATCCATCAAATGATTGATATTTATCATCACCTATTGTTGCCGATTTTCGTGTGAACATTAGGAATGCAAACAAGCCGATGACCAATGCAAATAGTACCATTAAGACCCCCGTTCCAACTGAGCCAATATTGTCATTGATGGATTCAAGAATTGAACCAGCAGGTAGTTCTTTGACAACGATTGTTATCGTAGAAAATGCACTCTCATTATTATCATCAATGACTACAAGCGTGACTTCCCAAGTTCCAGCAGGCATATTATCCATAGTGTAATTAATTCCATAGTAGTCAATATCTCCTTCTTTATCGCCATCTAAATCGGTATCCAAGTGATCGGTTCCCCATTGATAAATTAGATTTGACTTATCAGATTCAGTGTCAATGGAATTAACCGCACTCAATGAGACACTCTCCCCCTCGCTAATTTCAGTTAGATTTGTTATTGCTTCTATGACAGAGCGAGGTGGTAGGTTTTGTACACTGATATTTACTGATTGAGAAGCACTTGCGCCATCATCATCTGTGACAGTAGCAGTAATCCATCGAATCCCACTTGTTGGCCATGAATGAGTTAAATTGTCACCAACTTCTTGGCAATCATTTGTTGTATCACCGTCACTGTCCAAATCCACAGCACCATCAAGGTCCCAGCAAATTTCGAGAGAATCAATATCTGAAGCAGTATCACTCACAACGACATTAAACGTAATATCATCATCTTCAAAGATTGGGGAGTTTCCAGGTAAGCCAGTTATTGTTGGTGCAACGTTTGAAATCATTACCTTAGCAGTTCTGGTTTCAGATTTCTCACCATCATCATCCCAAGCCGCTACACTGATTAGATGCTCACCGGATGTTGGCCAAGAAACAGAGATGGTCGATGAAGGGCCATTTGTTGTTTCAGTCCAATTAGAATCAATATGAGATGGTAGCCATTCAATATTGAGATCATCGATGTCACTGAGTGTATCATCACCACTAACCCGCAACAAAACAACTTGGTCTTCATCTAAATACCAAGAACCATTTTCATCAAGTAAAATATTTTGTCCAGCATTCCATAACTCTGGTTCTTCAAGAGTTGGTGCAATATTTAGGACATCTAATGTTCTGTTGACAGTGGTCACTGCACCATCATCATCCATTGCTTCTGCGGTGATAATAATTTGACCTTCTGCTGTTGGTATGAAAGTACATGTCGGTTGTGTCAAACCTTCTTGACAATTAGTTCCAGGCCATGAGATTGAAACTTCTTGGCCTGCAGGTGAGGTCGTATCAATATCACCAGAATCACTTGCGTCAATTGTAACTGAACTCTCTACAAGTACGCTATCTGGCATTGACAAATTGATATATGGTGCCCGATTAAGAACAGTGACTTGAATATCGAGAATATCTGAATCTAATTCATCATCAACAACGATTAATTTTACATTCCAAATACCACTATCACTCCAATTCCATTGAGTCCAACAATCTGGGGTATCAATGATATCTATTAGACCAACGCGTGATTCAATTTCAAATCGGCATTCAACATCTCCACTATCCTCATCAAAAGAAGCAGTAGCATCCAATGTAACATTTTCAAATGTGTATTTGCCTTCATCAATAACTATGTCTGCAGTAGGCGCTCTGCCAATAAAAATACCAACACTTGCATAATTATTACTTCTGTTTGCATCTTGTGTTACTGTTTCATCAGGGTCTACAGTGAAAGACAATGTTTTGTTACCAATAGGCTCATTCTGTGCCACAGTCCAATTCACAGTAATCCTTTGTTCAGAATATGCTGCTATCGGGGGGATATTTTCTCTAAAACTAGTCCCATCCGGAGTAATAATTTCCATCTCAGATGCTGGAGAAGTTAAGACACCTCGATTCTGAGCAGGAACGGAGAATGAGAGGGTATCGCCAGGTAGTGCAGCAAATCCAATGGATTGAGAAAGTATTACAGATTCTTGTCCACGTATTCTAGTAACTATCATTGAATCAGATTGTGCGATTAGATCTACAGCGACGACATTCAAATCAATTACCAATGTTTTGGCACCGACTATATTTGTCACAGGATCCCAAACGATGATTCCATTACTAGTATGGTCGTCACTTGAAGGAGTATCATCCATCACTGTTGATGAATTAAGGTAAACAGAAGCATTTCCATTACCATCAGAAGACGGATTTTCAATAGTATCATTTAGTTCATACCTTAATTGCAAATTTTTATTCGCTTGAGGAACGCTATTGCTTGTATATGAAATTGAAATTTCCTGTTCGGATTCTGGTAGTGTGGCAATAAATTGGGTATCAACATCTATTTGCACATTTCTTGCACCAGGGTTTGATGTATCCTGCGACCCCCAAGAATCTGCGGGCAAGTATTTCTTTAGCAACCAATCAATTGTGAATCCTGCTGAATTATCAACTCTAATCCAAGAAGGCCCTCTTACAGCAGGACAATACCACTGGAATCCTGCATTAACTCCAGTTTCATTCCATTCCATTATTTTGTAGGAATCATCACAGCCAGTGTAAGATATTGTATCTCCATCTTCACTTGGTATTCCATTTGATGTGACTTGCCAACTTGAGTTTTCAGATCCATTGGTATCAAAGTCAGATGGATCAAAATAATCAGAAGAGCCAGTAACAGTTGTGCCAGCTTGGAATGGCATATACCATTGGTCTCCGGTATGAAGTGGGAAATCATATTTTTCTTTGGCCGGTTCATACCATGTATCAAAAGTCAAATCGGCCAAATCTTGCTTGAAGATGCCTAAATTCCAAGGCAAGAAATCAACACCCAAAGTGAATTCAGAATTTATTACTGCAAGGTCTCTAACTCTAACAATGTCAACTCCATCATATGAAATGTCAAGTCTTCCACTTGTCCCTTCAAGAGTAGCACCACTATTTCCAGATGTGAAATCTCCGCTAATTTTTATTTCATAGACCAATGTTTGCGTGCCATTGATTGTCATAAAAAGGATATCTTCCATTTCATAATCTGTATCGCCAGTCAGTGTGTTAATCGATGCAGATACATTTGCTTGCGTAATCAACGAAGCAACATCAAATTTGGTCTCGTAAATCCACTTATCGCCTAT
>JABIGP010000030.1 GCA_018650105.1 Methanobacteriota archaeon | reverse complement strand
GTCTTGATTTTGACCACTTCCAGTTCCATTGAATGTGGAATGAGATAAAACACCAGTGATGATATCTGATTCTGTATCCGATGCACCCGGCAAAGCACAAAGAGGTCCTGCACTACTTTCATCTTCTGAATAAGTCATTACAATCTTTGCTCCAACGATGTTCATCGCATCAGCGCCACTGAGGGAATCTGTTGACAAATCAAGTGCGAACGTACCCCCGTCGTCAATGTATTCTCCACCACTATCAAGCACAATAGTTTCGAAATTTGCAGTTACATTGTATGTTCCAGCCACACCCTGTGATTCAGACTTATCCGGTGCAAAGGCGTAGTATGAAGCTTCAACTGAAGCGGTAAGGAAAAGGACCACTACACCTGCAATAGTCATAGTTTTTCTAGCGGGAATAGCAAATCGTCCAAGCGAATTATTTGAGGATTGTTCGCGGAAATTACACATTATGAAATGCGCAGCGAAAGCAGCACCCATTCCCGGTATTGAAGGGAAGATTCCATCAGCCCCACTAACCGATTTCCAATCCATAATCGCAGGGAGTATTGACCAGACGATGACTGCGCTAAAAGCCGAGGCCATCATTGTAATCGAATGTGTAGAATCAGGTTTGTAACCCATCCAACGAATAATCAGTAAAGGAACGAAGATACTACCAAGGCCATAGACTGCTAATACTACTAATTTGAATACAGAATCTCCGCCTGGGATGTAAAGTCCACCCACTGAAATCGCAGTAGCAAATGCAGCAACAACTAAAGTGACTTTCTTTGTTGTTTTGTGGTCCTCTCGCCACTCCGGTTTGATATCATCAGTAATAGCCGCAGTACAAGCAAGAACTTGGCTATCAGCAGTTGACATTGTAGCGGCAAAGATGGATGCTAGAATCATACCGATGCCAATAGCAGGCATTGTTTCCATCGCCAACATTGGAAGGCCAAGTTCTGGATCGAAATCATTGGATGAAAATAAAACGCGACTGGCCAATCCGATAAAAGTAATCAAAATTATGAACGGAGTTTGCCAAACGAAAAACCAAACCATAGCCTGCTTTCGGTCATTATCGGTATCAAGAGTCATAATTCTAGAAACAACTTGTGGTTGTCCCGCCACAGCCAATCCTCCGAAGAAGAATGCCAATACCCACATCGAAAAGCCAAACATTAGATTTGGCGGCATTATATTTGTCAAAGCAGGGTCCTGTGAATATAATCCTGCATCAAGGCCACTGAATCCGCCAACTTCTCCCAACGCAATCCAGCAAAGAATAAGCGAACCAACAATCATGACGCATGACTGAATTGCATCCGTCCAAATTGAAGCACGAATCCCACCTGCATAACAATAGGCAACAACAAGAACAAAACCAATCAATATTCCAATGAGTTCATCCCATCCCAGCATCACAAACAATGCCTTTCCACCCGAAGTAAGTTGGGCTGCAGCATATATGCTTAGGAATAATACCGAAAGAATCGCCGCTAGTTTTGCTTCTGGCGCACCCGCTTTTTCAGCAACAAGAGATGAAAGAGAGCGAACGTTTCTCTCTTGACCTTCTTCGTGGATGAATTTGTATAACCATGCCCATGCGATTAATTGCCCTAAAGTAGATGCAACAGCCATCCAAATTATGTTATATCCCATCATGTAAGTAAATCCAACAGCACCAATGAACATGTAGCCAGAATTCCAGGTGCTCACCGCAGATAATGCTGCTAAAGCAGGATGCATTCCTCTTCCTGCCACAAGATAATCGTCAGTAGTATCTTTCTTGACACGCATGCTAGCTAAACCAACACCCGCAAATAGGCCTAAGAAAAACAGGAAAGAAATAAGAATGCCAATTTCCATAAAAACCCCTCCCCTTATTGCCAGCGAAGAAGTGCCTTTTCTTCAACATCACTCATATTTCCGAGGAATACTAAGCAGTTCATGCTCCCACCATTTATTTGCGAAAGCGCTTCTAAGTTGGTAGACACGATGTTCTGTGAAGGCGTACCCATATCACTGCAAAGAACTACACGAAAATCATTCAGTGGAATATTTAGAATGGTTCTCAACGATTCAATCTTGAACGCATCGTACGGAGAATCATTCAATAAATCATCAAAATTATTCTTTAATTTATCAATCATTGAAACTACAGATTGAACAGCATCAGCAGGCATCATCGGTTTTTGTTGTCCAGTTCCAGCCCCCGTCGGGTCCAAGTCAAGAAGGGCTAAGGTGTGCTGGCCAAGACTCATATTCATCGCAATTACTTCGAGAGGAGATGTTGCAACCCACCCTCCATAGGGGTATGTCAGAGTTGTTTGTCTGCCAAATTTGTAATTGGATAATCCAAGGGCACCGGTGACAATAGTTGTAATAGAGATCCCATGGAATGTAATACACTCAATACCTGCTTCAGCAGCTTGTAATTGTAAAT
>JABIGP010000032.1 GCA_018650105.1 Methanobacteriota archaeon | reverse complement strand
ATCTAAGTGATCAAGAGTTCCATCATTATCGTGATCGTATGGGTCTGTACCATAGCATCCATCGAAACGTTCTAACAAATCGTAAATTCCATCGTTATCATCATCCAAATCAGCAAGGTCATTCACTCCATCATTGTCGTGATCCTCTTTACTAGATTCTTCTAGGAATGTGGAATAAGAAGGAAGTACCGACTCCAATACAGAAATATCAAGAATTATTCCTGCTGAAACACCTGCATCAGACCACATTATGTCGCTTAACGCTGGATGACCACCAGGGGTTATAGATTCCTGATAACCTGACCAGCCACCTTGTCCACCTTGGTCGGTAGATTGTGCAGGTGCTTGTCCAATAAGTTGCCCTTCAACAAATATTGTATCGGGTGAACTCTGTTCAAATGAGTCTGGTTGTACTAATGATAGCAATGGACTTGTAATCATCAAAAAGACAATTGTCAAAGACATTGACAATAGTTGGCGTCGGCGTATTGTTTCATTTCTTGTATTTGAGAGCATATTGCCACCTCGGAATTATCTCGTGACTGAGATACCCTATTTGAAGGGAATGGCGCGGTCGTGCATTTGTGTATCATGATACTGTTCGCGTATCATCAGCGAATATTATTTCGATAATTAGACTGAAGTCCGTTAACGATTCAATATCAATTGATTTGATAGTGGTCAATATTATGCTTCACAATATAATGAAATCATCAAAGGCTCCATTGAAGAATAACTTGCCAGCATCTTCATCACGGAATTGTTCTAGGCGTGAAGAAACTCCACTGCCAGTAAGGCGGCAAGTAGTAGCAACACGATTCAAAAGTCCTTCTGCAAGGCCACGTGATTGTAATGTGGCATAATATACGCAGGCGATAACCATGCGAATGTTGGTATTTACGGTTAAAGGAGAATTCTTCATATCTCCAGGCTCGCCAAGAAGGGCCAATCTGTGGGCAGCATTTCTGTGAACCAGATCTAAGTCTGCATCACATAGTGAAGAGGAAAGAGCATCTTCAAGGTGTTCGATTACTTGGTCAGAATCATCACAACGCAATTCACTTGGATGAATTCTGCGCGGAGCAGGCGCCCAGTTAAACCCGACACGAGCTCTGTAATGCTTCAAGATGATTGCTTTAGCAGATAATATCTGCTTGTCTGTTAGTCCATATCTCATCAGGTCGAAGCGCCGGTCAATCTTGCTAGTAATCTGTAAATCTCCACCAAGTTCCGCCAATGCAATAGCAATAATTCTAGCGTTGCTTTCTTCAGAGTCCCCTTTCAAATCTGCCTTTTGTCGACAAATCTGATTTTTCGGCGTTGCTAACCTCTTCCTATCGCATGACTTCAAACCTTCGCGCACTTTTTCTTGCTCAGGAGTCAAGGGTGTGCATGTCATACGCGCCAAATGTTCTATGCCAAGGGCAGTGTTGAGGCCATAAAGCGCTTCTACTGCTCTTATGACCTTGCCAAAGAACGGGTGAGGTTTGTAAACAGTTCCGCGATCTATCTTTGTGCGGCGGCTCCAATCCCTTCTTGATTTAGGAGGCAACTTTCTGATATCAGCATATGTGGAGTTGCCACTGCCTAATGCTGTATTCTTATCGGTTACACCAAGTGTCCTAACCTTAGTAGCACTTGCTTCTTCTCCATACATGCGATTATAATCATCGTTAGCGCTGAACACTTGATAGTCCGTTACTAATCCACAATCACAAATTCTTTCTGCGCGTTCATAGTCTATTTCATGGTCTGTTCTTCCGCAATCCTCACATACGTCTTTTGTCTCTTCATTTTTTTCTGCTTTTTCATTATCCATGTTTATTTCTCTCCCTTTATGATGCAATCTTGTAGGAGTCGCACAATCCTTTTGTCGCCGGGAATTATTGCGGCAGCAAATATATTATGACCCATCCCCCCATAAAAAACTGTCGGCCAGATATAGCAAAAATCCTCAACATGAAGCATTCATATTAGAATTATTACTTTTTTTGATTCTATGAAAAGTAACGAAACATGAAATCATTCGGCCCGAAATTAGCTATTTTAGGCAGGTTCTATTTTGAATCGGATGGCATTACTAATCAAAGACAAATGTACAAAATACATTTATCCATTATCTGAATTATTCACCAATTATGTCAGCCTCAACAAAAAAGGATTTGGACGATCTTCACCAATACATGGGGCAAGAGTGGATATTTGTTGTAAGGCGTCTAAATCATTACGTAGTGAAAGAACGACAGAAGTGAGTTGGTTTCCCATTGGAAGAAGCATATGTTCTCTTAGCATATCTATTCACAGCGAACCACGCCCTGGGATTCCAACAGACCATGGTTTTCCCCAACGGCATGGCCTAATAGTGTACTAGTTGCCACTGCTTTCATTTTGATACAGCCCACCGAGCATGAATCACTTATAGCCTCCCGCATGAGGGTCAAACATTGATTGCAAGAAAAAGAAATGAGGATCATTTGAAGCCTATACTTCAAATGACCTTTAATGAGAATGAAAGTACTATTGTTACAGATTAATCTATTATCCGAATAAAAATATAGAAACATATAGTGAGAATTATTGTTTTGAAAAAAGGGAGGACTACCGAGGACCT
>JABIGP010000033.1 GCA_018650105.1 Methanobacteriota archaeon | reverse complement strand
AGGTAATTCTGAGTTGACGGTTTGACCGTACAATCTCCTTCCTTCAGATTGGAAGAATAGGCAGGTATCAATCGCTTCTTGAACAGAACCAGCGGATTCTTTCAATGTCTTTCCAATCTCTCTGGTTTCAAGTGCAACAATTGCATCTTTATGTTCCATTAGTAGTCTTCCCATGTTACCAATTATTTGGCCACGAGTTGGTGCAGGTGTTGCAGCCCATCCTGGGAATGCAGCATGCGCAGCATCCAATGCATCATTAACATCAGATTTTGTTGAGAGTGGGAACTCTCCCAAAGTATCAGCTAATATTGCAGGATTGGTAGAGGTAAAAGTAGCTCCATCACTTGATGAAGTTAATTGTCCATTGATAATATTGTAGCCCTTAATCATCGGTTTCCCATGTGGGTTTTCAGTTGACAGAACTTCTAAGCCGGTTTCCAATACATGAACCATATTGTCGGCCATTGGTGATGGCTTATTGAATATGACTATCCATTCAACAACCGAAATCTATGCGAAAAAAGCAAAGTGAAGAATGTGAGAGTTTAAGGTGGTTCGCAGAAAAGAGAGATTAGTGAGAGAGGGCGGGTGTCTTTGTATACAGTCGACTTATCGAACCCTGTGGTGATTAACTAATGGCAAAAAAAGATTCAATAACATTACGCGTTTCAAAAGCGATACCATCTGATGTAGGATTCGGTAGAGCCCGTATTTCGGGTGGAAATGGACTTGGCTTAAAACCGGGTGATATTGTAGAGATAAAGGGCGAAGAACGCTCTACAGGTGCCATTTATTGGCGAAGCAGACCTGAAGACGAAAAGATGGATTTGATTCGTGTTGACGGAATGGTTCGCAAGAACGCAGGTGTCAGTTTAGGTGATGCAGTTACAGTAACTAAAGTAGAGGCAAAGGATTGTGTTAAATTAACACTTTCACCAGTGATGGCAAATAAACAAAAGGTCAAGTTTGGTCCTGGGATTGAAGGCTTTGCGCGAAGAGGATTATCCAAGCGCCCAGTGGTCAAAGGCGATAGAATTTTTATTCCTGGAATGACAATGTTCGCCGAGGCACTTCCTTTCGCAGTTCTAAATACCACTCCAAAAGGAATTGTCAAAGTCACTCAAGAGACTGACATTGTCATCAAGGATGAACCAATAGATGCTGAAGATGTAGGTCAAACCGGTGGAATCACCTACGAAGATGTTGGTGGAATTGGTCAGCAATTACTGAAGGTTAGAGAGATGATTGAATTGCCTCTAAAGCACCCTGAATTATTCCGCCGATTGGGAATTGACCCTCCGAAAGGAGTTCTATTACATGGGCCTCCAGGTACTGGAAAAACAATGATTGCAAAAGCGGTTGCAACAGAAGTCAATGCACACTTCAAGAGCATTAACGGACCTGAAATCATTTCCAAATATTATGGTGAATCTGAGAAACAATTACGTGAGATTTTTGATGAGGCGAGCGAGAATGCCCCAGCGATCATTTTCATTGATGAAATAGATTCTATTTGTCCAAAGAGAGAAGATGTCAGTGGAGAAGTGGAAAGAAGAGTAGTTGCTCAGATGCTTACCCTAATGGATGGAATGCAAGGTCGCGACAATGTTGTTGTTATCGGTGCTACTAATCGTAGAGATGCACTTGACCCAGCATTACGTCGTCCTGGACGTTTTGACCGAGAGATTGAGATTGGTGTACCAGATAGAGAAGGACGAAATGAAATCATGGATGTTCATATTCGTGGAATGCCAATTTCCGAGGACTTTGATGTGAATTGGGTCCTAGACAATACATATGGGTTCGTTGGAGCCGACCTTGCGGCCTTAGTCCGTGAATCAGCAATGCTTGCACTACGCCGTTATCTTCCTGAAATTGATTTGGAAGCAGAGACCATCCCGCCAGAAGTGTTGGAAAAGATGGAGGTTAGAATGAACGATTTCAAAGGAGCAATCAAAGACATTGAACCTTCAGCATTGCGTGAAATCTATGTCGAGATTCCAAAGGTTACTTGGGATGAAGTGGGTGGACTTGAAGAAGTCAAGGATAGACTCAAAGAATCTGTTGAATGGCCACTTACCAAGCCCGAGGCATTCGAACATTTCGGGATAAAGCCACCGCGTGGTATCGTATTATTCGGCGCACCAGGTACTGGGAAAACACTACTTGCGAAGGCAGTTGCAAATGAGGCACAAGCTAATTTCATTAGCATCAAAGGCCCTGAAATGATTTCTAAGTGGGTTGGTGAATCTGAGCGTGCTGTTCGTGAGATATTCAAGAAAGCGAAGCAATCCTCGCCTGCTATTATTTTCTTAGATGAGTTTGAATCAATTGCCAGTATGCGTTCTGGTTCTTCTTCTGAAGGAAGCGATGTTTCAAATCGTGTGGTCAATCAATTACTTGCCAGTATGGATGGTGTTGAATCATTGGATGGTGTTATCGTAATCGCTGCAACCAATAGACCGGAGATGATAGACCCAGCATTACTTCGTAGCGGTCGCTTTGAGAGAGTATTACACATCCCTCCTCCAGATGCATCTGCTAGAGAGAAAATTTTCAACATACATTCCAGCGGAATGCCATTGAGTAAGTTCTCTTTGAAGGATATTATCGGTGGACTGGACGGGTTTACCGGAGCAGATATTGAGGCAGTATGTCGTGAAGCAGCATTGATTACAATGAGGGCGAATAAGAAGAAGGTCACTAAATCTCACTTTGAGGAAGCAATTTCTCGTGTACGTCCTACTGTAACTCATGAAATGCTACAATATTATCAAAAGATGGAAGAGAGATTAACTTCAGGATTGTCAAATATCAAGCGCTCACGAGAAACTGGATTTGGCATGGAAACCATGTGATTTTGGCCACTTACTGGCGACGCATTGAAGGAGTTCCTCTCACCGTTGTAATATTACGGAGCGAGTGAGGCGTATGGCAATCTTCGGGCGAGACTTAGTTGGCAGAGAAGTTGTTGATTCTCATGGCGAAGTTCTCGGACAATTATTCGATGTTGTTTTTGATAATCAATTAGGAGAAATTACCGAATTTCTGGTAAAGATCGGTGCAGATTTAAATGCAGAGTTGTTGCCTTGGGTCGCAAAAGATGGAGTCGTCAGTGTTCCTGTGGCAGATGTTTCAAGAATTGCTACAAAAGTTCATTTGATTCGTTGACTTTTCTGTAAAAACCTACTTTTTAGTATGTTTTTAGGCGTTTATTGCCTTTGTAATAGTTTGAATGTAATGAGCATAATATTCTCATTCATGGGCAACCTTCTAAACCAATATGCTTGCGTGGCTTTGTCGGAATTATGCTCTAGTAGGTGAGATTTTGGTTGAACTTGGAAAATTGAATTATCGTAGACTCGGATTACAAGCCGCTTTTTGGTTTGTACTCTCTTTGCTATTGATGACTATTTTGCTAAATTTTGTCAACATTTCAAATTCAAATCAATTATCAGCTTATGATGATGATTGGAATGATATGTCTGCGTTTAGAGAGGATTTGAACGATGTTGGAATAGAAACTCGTTCATTGGTCTCTTCACCACTCTTACTTGCGGATATTGAAGATCCAAGAAATACTACATTTGTTGTTGCTGGTGTTGAAAGAGATACTCTCTCGCTACCTCAATTTGATGATGATGGATTTATTACAATCGCAGCAGACGATGGATATTCACCTTCAGAAGTCGTGGCCATAGTGGAGTTCGTTGAAGCCGGTGGAACAGCATTAGTCCTCGAAGATTTTGGTTTTGCAGGAACAATTGCTGAAGCATTTGGAATTCGCTATAATGGCTATCAGTTATTTGATACAACTTATGCTACCGAACTTGATTTCAATTATATTTGGATGTGTGTACAGGAGAACCCTTGCGGAATGAATGGTACTGAATTGGACCTTGATACTGTAACGCACCATGAAAGATGGGGTGGAGAAAATAGCGAAAGTGCCCATCCTTGTGAGATGCTTGATGGACAATCTATGAGCAAAGAGGACGCGGGTATTTGTGGACATCATTGGAATAATGGACTTGTCACATTTGACCCATCATACAAATTATTGCTCAACAATGTCACTGGCTTAGAATTAATTCCTGGTGTTCAAGGGGCACTTCCTGAAGTTGCTATTCGTGCGGTAACAAGTAATGAAGCAACGGTCGATGTTAACGGAGATGGAGAGATATGGGTTGGAAGCGAAATAACTAGCGAAACTCCAGACCTATGGGGCCAATTTAATCTCAGCATTGAAGCCTGTGCACGTTCAACATGCGACCCTAATGATGGTGGAAAAATCATCTTCGTTGCAGATGGTTCAGCATTGATGAATGCGATGTATGATTACGAAGGATTCAATGATGGAGAATATGGCGATGTTAGCAAATTCATTCCGGAAAATGATAATCGTAAGTGGGCATTGGATGTAATTGCTGAAACATTGATGAGTACAGAGATTGGTGAAGAGGGTCAACCTTCTGAAAACGCCATGGTAATTTTTGATGAGTCTAGGCACCCACAAAATGCAATTCTTGCCGATTCATATAACACTGTATATTTCTTATTAGTATATTTCACTGGAGAAGGATTGGCTATGCTAATACTATTCCTTCTTCTGTTTGTTACATTTGAAGCAGTACTTATCAAAAAGCGTGACCCAGAGCCTTGGAGACATGTTTTCAGTATTATTTACTACGGATTTGGCGATGCTAACCGCTATATCTATTATTCCAAAGTGGAAAAAATACATCAAGTCTTCTTATCAAAAATCCGTAATCAAAATGGATTGACGCGTGAGGAATTCCATGCCATGCCTGCAAGAGAACTAGTGGCACTAATCAATGACCCAGTTCTTGCAAAATTCGCAGTAGATTCGAATAGTAAATATTCATTAGAACAAACCGTTGCTTTGGTAAAGAGAATCAAAGCATGGGGGCAGAAGTGAGGTGAGATGAATGTGGACACGT
>JABIGP010000099.1 GCA_018650105.1 Methanobacteriota archaeon | reverse complement strand
CCACTACTGAACCATCGGTTACATAGTGGCCTATCTGCAACCCTATATGAACTCAACGATTCTTTCGATATTCGTTTACAACAATAATCACATCAACTATAGAATAAGAATGCCGGAATTAAGGCTAAATTAGCCACTTTAGATCATTTCATGGCCAACTACTAGCAGTATGATGGTCACCACTAATAACGCTCTCTGAGTGTGCAATGCTCTTGCTCTTTTCTTGATTGCCTTAGGAGGCCATTTCCACATTATTAATGCTCCAAGAATTGACATAGATAGCATTCCAAACCATCCAGCCCATGCAGCAGAACTTTCCCAATCAGGCATTTGAGTGCCAATTCCATGTATTAATCCAACTATGGTTGCAGCAGTACCGACAACGATATGAATTCTTAGCATCCATTTATTAAATCTCAGTAATTTCTTTTTTGCAGCCTTGACATCAGTAATTCCCCAACTCTTTGCATTATTTTTTATTCCAGATTTTTGTAACCATATGTGCAATGGTTTCCAGGCGATTAGAACGATAGTTGCGATCAACAATGATTTTGCAATTTCACCTAAATCTTCACTGAAATCATCAGACCCATCGCCCTCATCATCATCTTCGTCGTCATCAGCATATGCACTTGGAGATAACAATATGAATAAAGCAAAAAGTATCAGCAGCAAATTAGATATTTTCAACATATCTAATGCTCCTAATAGTTGGGCCGAATTCTATCACTGTGTAATTAGGTGATAAAGAGTCCTTACGTGTATTCCAGATGCTCCATGGCCAACCATGTCGTTAGTTTTTGCACCCCAGAAAGTTCCTGCGATGTCCATGTGCGCCCAAGGAATTTGTTCAGCATCATCTCCTTCTCCACGCTTAGGCACGAATTGCTTCAAGAAAGCGGCAGCGGTATTTGCTCCACCCCAGCGCCCAGCGCCAAGATTGCGAGTATCTGCAATTTTTGAGTTTGTCATCTCTTTTTCAAAAGCAGGTAATAGTGGCATTGGCCAAGCAAGTTCATCAACAGCATTTCCAGCTTCATGGATCCTTGTTCGGAAATCATCATCGTTTGACCATAGGCCAGTCGCTTCATGTCCAAGCGCTACTACACATGCACCGGTTAGAGTTGCAAAATCAATAATATATTCAGGATCATAATCGCCAGCCTTCCATAATCCATCAGCAAGAACCAATCGTCCTTCAGCATCTGTATTCAAAATCTCGATGGTTTTGCCTGAAAGCGTTTTGATAACATCTCCTGGGCGTTGAGCATTAGAAGAAGGCATATTTTCAGCCATACATGTTATTCCAATTACTTTACCAGTATGGCCAGTTGAAGCAAGCGCTTCCATCATGCCAAATACAGTAGCTGAACCACCCATATCGTACTTCATTTCATCCATATTCTGTCCCGGCTTCAATGAGATACCACCGGTATCGAATGTGATTCCTTTTCCAACGATGACAGGACAGCGCCCTTCAAGGTGCTCATTCATTTTGAAAATAACCATGCAGGGTTTTCTAGCACTGCCTTTTCCAACAGCGATTAATCCACCCATTCCATGTTCAAGCGCCTCTTCGTAAGTTATTACGCCAACACTAACGCCATCATATTGCTTAGCCCAATCCATTGCTTTCTTGGCATACGCCATTGGATACATATCATTTGGAGGAGCATTTCCTAAGTCACGGGAAAGGTGAACACCCGATGCAACCCCAGTAGCGATTCGAATTGCTTCATTCAAATCTGCTTCAATCTTTTCATCGCAAATAATTCTTGCACTCAGATCGTCTTCTTTGTCGTCTTCGTCAATTGTTTTGTAATGGTTATATGAGTAATCTCGTAACAACAGTCCTTCTGCAAATGCAGCCACAAGAGCACAATCGGTTGAATCGAGTTTAACAGTCAAATCCGTACCGTGTTTTTTGCCTCTAGCCTTGATTACAGTAGCACCGGCTTTTCTGTATGTACTTGCATCAGCATCTTCTTTCTTTCCAAGACCAACTAACATTGCTTTTCCACCTTCTCCCCCGAGAAGTGTAAGAGTCGATTTTGCCTTTCCTTTGAAATCATTGTCAGATAACACAGTGTTGATTTGGCTTCTTAATTGAGCTGGAATTCCTCCGCTTGAATCATCTAACTTTTCTGTACCTTGAAACATGGGTAGAATTAGAGTTCCGTTGACGTTGTTTCCTGAACTTACTGTGATTTGCATGCTTTCACCGTTTACGCCTATGGGCTACAGCACTTCAACCTAATCACGACACAATTTCAATAAACATTGGCCAATAGTGAATACCAGCCATTCAAAATTCCATCATTTGGAATTGATTCATGACCATTACCACATAATAGTCACTTTGATAACAGGGAGCGCCATGAACGAGGTATGCACATCGCAAGCAAAGTCATTATCGGCATCGGAGTTATCATGTTAATCGGTAGCGGCATTAGCATGGGTTCGGGTATCGGGAATCTCACAGGCGCACTCGAAGACCTCACTTATCTCGAAGACCAATCAAGTGGAACTTTTACGGTCAATGAAAATGAGTCTTGGGACATTCAAGTCTACATAATTCATCCAGTGGATTGTGAATCAGTTGACCTTACAATCGTTGATAGTATGGGAAATAATGCGATTGAATCCGAATACGGATGTTACAATGATGATATGATGAACTATACTGAGGGTGATAGGGAATTGTATGCACTTGTTGATCATAAAATGTCAGGTATGGAGTACACTCTAAATAGCAATGTAGAGGTTGATATTACTGGATATTATTGTGACGAAGCATGCATGGAGGAAGCCATCGGCGGCGGTATTGCAATAGCGGGCGGATTTATGGGAATTTGTTGTTCGGTATTAATACTGATTATTGGCATCATTATGGCCTTTACCTTGAATGATCCAAAAGTAAACATGACCACGCAAGTTGGTTTAATTCCCGGCGGACAAGTGGCGTACCAAGCACCTATTACGGGACAGGCCCCAGTGGCACAAACCATGTACCAACCTCCAGTTGAGCAAAACCCTCAACCAGTTTCAGTTCCGGTTACGCCAATTACTCCACCACTTACCCAACAACCAGTCCAAGAGGCTTGGTGGAGTGAAAAACCTCCGCAGTGATTTCAAAGCGTTATTCAGAAATCTCGATTTCGCTTAATTCTGGCTTGAGAATTGCTACTACACAGAGTGCCATTATCAATGATAATGGATTGAATAAACCATATCCAAGTAAGAAACCATCATCTTCAACTTTAATGATTGAAACAAGTGATTCATTCACTGTTTCATTTACCCACTGTGCACTGTTGATAATTCGTTTTTGGTATGATAGCCTCCAGACTCCATTATCATAATCAAATCCATTAGTTGAAACACTGATTCTACTTGTAGTATTAACAGTGAAATTATCTGATTGCCAAAGAATTTCATCAGTTTCTTCATTTAGATATTGTAATGTAGCATTCCTTGTAGTAGCCCTTCCATCATTGACAATGTCGAAATTTACTACATCATCATCTATTGTGATTTCTTCAATCGATAATCTTGCTCTCCAATACCAAACATTGTCAATCAAATATTTCATAACATCTAATTCTTCTCCAAGTCTATCTGACAAAGGCTCGGTTGTTCCAAGTAACCATTGCTCATCATCAGTTTCAAATGTGAAAGTTGGGAATCCCATTACCCCGTATCCATAGTCTCTGCTGGTTCCACAATTTGGATACAAACCCTGATTTGCATTTTGAATTGGAATCTCTGAGATATTTGTGTGAACTTCATCCCTTATTCCATGGAATAACTCCCAATCCGATGGTTGGTCAGGCCATTTACCCCAAGGATAGAGCATTATCCAAACTCCAGTATGCATCGTGACATAGAGATCAGCATCAGAAACCATCGTATTCATGTAATTAGAATTCGCGAGAGTTTCAGATTCACTAAATGCACTACTCCCTGGCTGGGTCGTCTCACAGGTATTCCAATAATGGTCATAATTTCGATTCAAATCCACTTGGTTGATATTCCAGCGTGTGTCAATGTCATTACCATCAGCATTCAGCATGATGAGAATATGTAGTTCTGTTGTAGTTAGGACATCGAGAACTTCCTGTTCTCCCGCAGCCCAACCCTCTATGTAATATTCAGCGGTTAAGAATGCCAATTCAGTTCCTAAGTGCTCATTTCCATGGTGTCCGCCATCGATGTAAACAATTTCTTTTGGAGTGCCATCTGGCTTGGTATTTTGTGTATTTGACCAATCAGAAATCTGAACAACCCAGAGATTTCTACCAAGTTCAGTCTGTCCAGCAACGGTCAATTTGACGATATCGGGATAATCTTCAGCCCATGATTGTACATCAGTAGTTAGTGTCAGATAAGAATGGTACCAATGTTCCTGAACAATGTCTGGTTGTTGTGCTGTAGAATTTCCCATAATAGGAGATGCACTGGCCAGCAACAATATTGCCACCAAAACAATACTGCGCATAAAAACCCCTAATTATTCACCCTAAAAAGGAGTTGTGATGCTACAATTACCATTTTGCATTGAATGCATTTGGATTTTTGACTCTTTCAGCTTCCTTTGTCCAAATAGCAGCACCGTTGCCACCATAGATGTCAGCGAATGGGTCGATCTCTTCTGGTTCGAGGTTGCGTTGCATATATGCTTCAACGCGCTCGCGCAGATCTGGTTTGAATTTCCAATAGTGAATTCTCCATTCACGACCATCCCAAAGGGTTGTTTCTTCGGATTCGGTTGTAAGCAAATCATAATCTTGGAACATGTAAAACAAGTTACGGTCAGTTGGTTCTAGAGCATTGTCAATAATCCTGTTATAGAAGCCAAAGAATCCCAATGCATGTTCGGCCATTCCCTGCGCAACTTCCGAATCCATCTCGGTATCGATGTGTTGTTGAATCGCTCTCGTTAACTCTCCCATTGTCATACCCATTTCAATTCCTCCGCGCTAGGATTGACTCGGCAATGCCGATAATCTCCCCCGACTACCATTAACTATTGTCTTCCGACCCATATTAACTTCTCGCCGTTTTTTCATGAAAATGCCAATAATTTACGATTTTCTGGAAATATTTTTTCAGTATTGTCATAAACGGGAGAGACATTATTTCCGTTTTTCTTTTAAGGGCAGTTGCTTTGAATGAGTCCGGTGGCATTATGTTTGTTGATGGTAACTTCCTTGGATTACCTGAAAATGGTGACCTTGTAGATATTGTTATACTGCAAATTCCATACGAATTGACGACATCTTATGGCCAAGGAACTGCCCAAGGTCCTGAATCGTGTATCATTGCAAGCGGTCAAGTAGAATTATACGAACCGCTTCTTGGAAATGACTTACCAAAAGGTAACGCAATCCACACCAATCAGCCATGGGATGGGGAAGGCAATTCATTATTACAGCAATTAGATGGAATCTCAAATTACCTACAACCGTGGTATGCAGGAGATTGTTTTCCAATTTCTTTAGGTGGTGAACATGGTATCTTACCACCACTGGTAAATGCAGCAAAATCTCATCCATTAATTTGCAACGATTTATCTAACTTGACAATTGTCCAAATCGATGCACATGCAGACCTCCGCAGTCAATTGGATGGCGAGGTTTATTCTCATGCATGTGCAGCATCTCGCAGTCTCGATTTAGGAGTAGGGAAATTACTGCAAGTTGGAATTAGAGCATATAGTCAAGAAGAACATCAAACCATCCTTTCAGATGATAGAATCACAACTTTCTTTGCTAGAGATACTCAAAACCATTCCACAGGTAGAGAGGTTTGGCAACAGTGGCTAGATACATTATCGCAATTAGAAGGGCCAATTCATCTAAGCATAGATATTGATGGCCTAGATGGTTCCATAGTTCCAGCTACCGGTACTCCAGTTCCAGGTGGACTTTCATATTGGCAAGTCGTTGAAACAATTGAGGCTTTATTCAAGGCTCAAAAAGCAATAGTAATTTCAGCGGATGTCAACGAAATTGTGCCGCAACAGGATTCTCCATTAACCCAATTCACAGCAGCGATGCTCACAACAAAAATAGTTGCACATCATATTAACGCCAAAGAGTCAGGGAGATGGAATTCT
>JABIGP010000034.1 GCA_018650105.1 Methanobacteriota archaeon | reverse complement strand
CTGCCATTAATACAGCAAAAATTGCAATACCGGGAATCGGTCCATAATCCATGAATAGCGGATGTTCCATCAAAATCACCGTTGGAATTGACTCCCAACAAATCGCCGAAGTGAAGTAGATTATTCAATGCATTGATATTAGACTTGGCAGATTATTGCTAATTATCAAACAGAATGTAGCATTTTATCAAGGGTCGCCCGACTGCCTTTGACTAGAGGAGGTTTTTGATGGCTAAAGTAATAGCAAGTGCACCAGGAAAGTGTATATTGTTCGGTGAACATGCTGTTGTTTTTGGACAACCTGCTGTGGCTGTTGCTATTGAACAGCGTATTTCTGTCAGCCTTGAATTATCTGACAAAAAAGATGATGAATGGCGTATTGATGGTATGAAATTTATTGCTTCTAAACATCCTCATGTCAAAGCACTACGCTCACGAATGTGGCAAAAAAGCGCAGGGGCACCTGCACTTTCAATTCAGATTAGTGGCGATATACCTCCAGCATCTGGATTAGGTTCTTCAGCAGCATTATCAGTTGCTGCAAGCGCATGTTTGCGCGCTGCAAGGGGGCGTTGGTTATCTGAAGGTGGAAATGCTAGCGAACCGAAAGATTGGGCTGAAGGTTTCTCGAGTAAGATAGATGATACAGATGTATATTCTGATGTTACGAAAGGAAAAGATCTTGCTAGAAGAGCTGAAAATAACGGTCACAGAACATCGCATGTTTTCGGCGAATTAGCAGTGGATCTCGATGAAAGTGCATTGCTTGGACACGCTGTTGAAGCAATCGCTCAAGGAGGAAGAGCATCACCAATGGATTCCTCGACATGCGCACATGGTGGATTTGTTTTACTTTCAGATAATATTGAAAACGGAGCGGATTGGGAATATACAAGGAAAATGAGTACACCTGAAGGAGATAGAACATGGCAAGTTCATACTCTTCCAATCTCAGTAGAAGACCAAGATGTGTATTTGGTAATTGGTAACTCTGGTGTTCATGCTCCAACTTCGCAACAAGTGGCAAAGGTCGCCAAAGCGATGAGTCAAGAACCTCAACGAATGAAAGAAATTGAAACGATTGGTGTTATTGCCCGGCGAGGAATTGAAGCACTTCTAAAAGGTGATTTTGAAGCGGTTGGAAGAGCGATGAGTGAAAATCATCTGATGCTAAGAGGGCTTGGAGTTTCGTGCCAAGAGTTGGAAAATTTAATTCGCGCTGCAGCACCTACATCACTAGGAGTGAAATTAACAGGTGCTGGTGGTGGAGGTTGTATGGTAGCATTGACTCGTAATCCGAAGCAAACCAGTGAAGCGATTGAATTAGCAGGTGGTAGAACTCTAATCTCAAAACTTGGTAACAATGGAGTGCGCATTGATAGTGATGAAGGGCTTCCCTTTTGGAAACCTGTTGCATAATAGGCCAACTGGGCGATGATTTCACCTCCAATTAGATACAAGATGTTGGACTTCTTTTTATATAGTGGTTATAAGTGGCAAGTAACATGACCACTGATGAAGAACGTCTAACTGTCGTAAACGTAGTAGCCAGCACTCGAGTAGCGGAAGAGCTTGATCTTCCAGATATTGCAATTCAATTGAATTGTGAATACGAACCAGAACAATTTCCTGGTGTAGTTTATCGTGTTGTTGAGCCAAAGTTGGCAATTTTGATGTTCCGTTCTGGACGAGCAGTTTGTACTGGTGGAAAGAACAAGGATAACATTCACACTGGTATTGAGCGCATGATTCAGGACCTACGTGCAGCAGGTATTGAGACATGGGACAAGAAAGATGTTGAAATCGAAGTCCAAAACATGGTTGCAACCTATGCACTTCACTACCCTGAAGATTATGATGGACTACAAAAGATTGACACACTTGACCTACGTGAGGGTTCACCGCTTGCTGGTCTTCCTCGTAAGTTGAATCTAAACAACCTAACTTTCCACTTGCCTTTCGACAAGGTTGAGTACGAGCCAGAGCAATTCCCTGGTCTAATTTATCGACTTGATTACCCTAAGGTTGTCTGTTTGATTTTCGGTTCTGGAAAGATGGTTATTACCGGCGCACGTCACAAGGACGAAATCCTTGAAGCTGTTGAAATCATTAAGGACGAATTAGCAGATCTTCTCTGAGTTTGTAACTACGAGTAATCTTTGCAATTGTTCACGTATGTTTGTACACTTCTCATTGTGAGAAGAGTTTGTTGACGGCAAAGAATAGATGAGGTAGTTCCTTTTTGCCTATCATATGAGGGGCAAGGCTGGTTCTGTAGTTCCTGCTGTGGCGCTGTTTTTTTTGCTCGCCATCTCATCGCTAAGTCCGATTCTTTCATCTCAACAAATTGAAGTCATAGAATTGACAGAACTTGACACTAATATTCCTGCAAGAGCAGGTGGATCTGGCGACCCTGGTGTCAGTGATGTGCCAGTTTGGAGGATTGGAGACAAATGGATATATGCGGGTACATTCGATCCAACTACATTGATTATCAACAGCGGAGTTAGCGCTTCAGTTGGTGAAATTAATGGCGATACTACTGCAGAAGTTATCGCAATTACCGAAGAATCTGTGGATAATATGACAGTTTTGGCCTATACTCTTAGGTCATATGCAAATTTTGACAAATCTGGTGTAGAATTGGATGGATATTCTGGTAATGCATTTATTGAATATACTCAAACCGAAGTCCTCCGAGTCAGTGATTTGGCAACAATTAGAAGTGACTTAGATATGTACATCAAATTCGTACCATATGGAATTTCATCACTTACTCGAATTCTTGGAGATATTACGATTACCAATACCTATTCACCTGTAAATGAAATATATGATTTTCCACTACGGGCAGATGAACGCTGGACTACGACGAGGACATCGAGTTCGACTTGGTCTGGGTCAAGTGATTACATTACTCCATTCCCGGCGCCGACCACCGATACCAATTCAACAACCTGGGAAGTAACTGATGTTGGAAAACCTTTCAACGATAGAGGACAAACAATTGGTTACGGTGGTTGTAATCAATCATATGGATTGACTTCCTATGATGCTGCGGGCGATGAATCGGGTTATCGCTGGTATTGCCCAGAAGCGAGAAATTACGCATGGATGCATACCGAAGAAGATGTTGGGTTAACAATTGATTTCCGCCTCAAACAATACATCCCTAAGGACTCAACTGGAGTTGATATTTATCAAAACCCTGGTAGTCGAGAGCGTTGCATTGATGTTGAAACTACCAATTCAATTACTGCCCTCAATACTCCTACTGAAGTGTGGGCCAATGTATCTGCTTCATGTTTCCCAAATGTTGCTGGCCTGCAATTAGAATTACGCTATGAAACAACAGGATTCTTGTCATCACTAACCACTGCAGCAAATGGAAGTGCTTGGGCTATTATTGATGTTTCAGATGAATTAGACCCTTCAGCATACGACTTAGATTGGGCAAGTCACGCCTTTGTTGCAAAGGTTGCAAATCATATTGGAGTTTCAACAATCACTCTTGATGAATATATGGTTGGTCTAGATTTAATCGCCGATTTAGATTCTGCTATCGTGATGAGAAATAGAAGTGGTATTACCTCTGAATTGAATTCGATCACCGGATGGAATGTATTGCCTTCTGACCAATTATTTATTGAAGTCTCAGTAAAAAATAGAGGAATTACTACTTCTGCGCCAGCTGATATGTTAATCACTCATCCCGATGGCCAAACTAGCAGACATACGATGTCGTCACTTGCGACTTATGCTGTACACAAAGTCAATTTCACATGGACTGTTCCAGCCGACTCAACAATCGGAATTATTCCATTGAGTTGGGAAGCAGACCCTGATATTGTAAACTCAGCAGATGCAAACTCCACAAATAACTATGCTCAACTAGACCTATTTGTCGGCAGATTGCCAACGGCATTGGCAAATAATTCAACCGCACAAACAAATCAATTGACATTGATTGATGCTTCACAAAGTTTTGATGAAGACGGGGGAGATGTATATTGTAAATTCAATATCGCTTTTGATGATGGGTCGCGCCAATGGAATACTGAACGCTTTGTTTCACAATCCTGTATGATGAATTATTCTTGGATTGATGATGGCAATTACCCGATTGAAATTATTGTGGTTGATGATGAGAGAGATGAAATGGCAATTACCCTCATCGTGGAAATTGACAATCGAGCGCCGAAGATAGAAATTAGAAGTGCGAGAACTGAAGCAAAGGTTGAACATCCGATAACATTGTATGCATATGCAAATGATTCAGATTCTGAAAAGGTTTGGCCTGGCGTTGTTGATGTATATTGGCCAAATACGATTTGTCAAGAGGGATACTATACGAGAATCTGCACCACTACTGCTCCTACCGAGGGGTGGCATTCATTTTTGGCCATTGCTGAAGATGATGATTTCACAAAAACTACTGCCAGTGTTGACATAAAATTCACTAATATTGCCCCACATGGAACCACTATTCAATTATTGAATGGTTCAACTGCAATGGAGAGTGATAACCAACATATATGGCAGGTTGAAGAAGACCAATTGGTCAATGTCAAGGGACAATCTGAAGATTCCATCGATGATATTGAAGAATTAACACACACATGGTGGCCAGATGATGCTCAGCCATCAATGCTGAAAAGTTTTGAAGGAAGAATTTCGCAATTTCCAATGTTGTGGAGCGACTCTGGATTACACAAAATTCGCTTGCAAGTAACTGATACAGAGGGTGACTCAAGTGCAGTTGAAGAACGCTGGGTCAATGTGATTAATGTAGCACCTACCATCGAACCTTTAGATAAAATATTGCCAATAGCAGAAGGGCAAGAAATCACTATTACAGGCTATTCTAATGATACGGAAAGTGATATATCTACTCTGGTAAAATGCTGGGATATTGATCCGGGAATCGATAGTGATGATTTCGGTTCTGCAGCAGATGATTGTGATATAAGGGGTGATGTGCTAACATATTCATGGAATAGAAGTGGCTCCCATACAATCATCTATCATGTAACCGATGATGATGGAGCTCATTCAAGTGAAGTTCTAATTGTTGAAGTTCTTAACATGCCTCCAAAGGTTAGAATTACTGATGTTTCATGTGTTGCATATAGTGAATGCATTCTCGATGCATCTGCAACGATTGATTCTATGAATGACATTAACGATATTACAATCGTATGGGATATTGATATCACAAGTGACAGTAATGGTGACGGAATAAAGGATAATGATGCTGATTTAATTGGAACAACTGTTTCACATGTGTTCCGTATTTCAGGAGTCACCAAAGTCAAAGCAATCGCATGGGATGAGGACCCTGAACGCCCTGGAACCTCAACAAAAAATATTGATATAGCCCCTCCTGAGCGAAATTTAGTTGAGAAAATTAGCGCATCTCTTGTCGGAGAAGAAGCAAATGCATTTGCTCAATTATCACTCTTGGTCATAATATTGTCATCACTTGCATTGTTCACTGGTCGCAAAAAGGAAAATCAACAAAGTGAACTTTGGGCCGAATTATCAAATTTCCAAAATGAATTAGATGAATTCGGAGAGCCTATTGACCAAATGGCAATTCTCATAGATTCACGAAAGCCTGAATCACCGCCTCCACTGCATTTGTTTGTGGAATCCATGGAAACTGCACCTGAAAATGAATTGAAAATCATTGACCAAAAACAAGATGATGATATCAAAACCGATACTGAACCTATACCGATTCCAGAAGATGGTTTGCCGGAAGGTTGGAGTGAAGAGCAATGGCAACATTATGGCCAACAATATCTAGATTCAATATAATTTCAATAGTCCAATTATCAATCGCCATTAAATGTGTCAAGATAGTGGGTTTGCTATGTCTCGGAATCACTTTTTGGCATTTGGCCTAGTCGCATTACTTTTCTT
>JABIGP010000162.1 GCA_018650105.1 Methanobacteriota archaeon | reverse complement strand
TAGCGACTGCGTCACCAATTGAGTAATTTCTAACGTGCCCCATATGCATTTTACCAGAAGGGTAGGGGTACATTTCAAGGCAGTAAAATGGTGGCTTCTGTGGGTTCAAATTAGTCTCAAATATTTGAGATTCAGCCCATTTTTTCTGCCAAACAACTTCATCGTTTGGAGAGAATTCGTCAGTCATTGGAAACACCCGCCCCCATAGGGGGCGAGTCTGCGACTATCACCACATTCTTCAATGCGACTCTTGATGAGGTGTCTATGATGTGCCTAATTCATGGGTAGGGGTCTTGCCGTACGCTGTCCGATTCGGATAGATTTAGCAGGAGGATGGAGTGATGTTCCCGCATATTGTAATGACAAAAGGGGAGAGGTTGTCAATATTGCAATCAATCATTATGTTACGGCAACGAAAACATTGGATGAGAATCGTAGATTAACAGTTCAATATTCAACTGAAATGCCGATTGGATCGGGCTTGGGTACTTCTGGAGCAATGAATGTGGCTTTGATGGCGGCCATTTCGGGCGAAGGGAGAAAATCAGATGAACTCGCTGAAATGGCTTTTCAATTTGAGTCAATCCTTGGCAATACTGGTGGCCGTCAAGACCAATGGGCAAGTGCATTGGGAGGGATAAATCATTTGACATTTGATGGCGACGAAGTAGAGGTCAATCGTTTAAATCCGTCAGAGGGTTTTCGTAACTGGTTACAAAATAATCTATTATTATTTGATAGTAAAATACAACACATTTCGGGCGAATTACACGATGGGGTGTGGACTCGGTTCCATAAGCGAGATGAAGAGGTATTATGTGGATTGGATATGATTAGGGATGCTGGATTACTAATGGCATCAGCAATTGGTGAAGAGGAGGTTTCTCAAGTTGTAAAATCTATGAAAATGGTGATGACAGGGGTTGACCTATTGGATGAGAAAATACACAACCCTTTCCGCGATATTATTGCCCCACTGGAGGATTTGGGCCATGTATTGGCTTGGAAAGCAATGGGTGCTGGCGGCGGTGGCGTAATTGGTGTAATAATCAATAATGACGAGAAGTCAAAAGCAGCAATATTAGATACGATGCAAACTGCTGAATGGTCACAAATAATGTGGCAAATTGAAGATTCTGGAATTACTCTCCAATAGGCAATTAATTTTCCCTTGTGAAATCGTCATTGGATTCCAACAAGAATATCGCTTCTCTAGTTAATTTGTATCTATTACGCATACCCATTTTTCGCTTTTCAACAAGACCAAATTTCTGCAAAGTTCGTAGGTGATGCGAAACTAACTGTTGTGACTTTTCTAATCTATCAGCTAATTCAGACTGTGTCGGGAAATCACCAAGAGTTCCATCAATATCTAGAATTGATAGAATCTTTCCTTGAAGACTATTTGGATCTGGAGATAATGGTGGTACCGGTAATACATCATCGCTCATATGTGGTTGGAGTTTGTTCGTCAATGGATAGAAACGGACTAGGCGTCCATCTTTTCTGCGCCAAATACGTTCCTCATTTTCTAAGATTCTAATGTGGTGTGTTATTTGCCCATTGGACATTTCCAAGGCAGCCATTAAGGCTCGGAAATGACAACCTGGATTCGCCGTCAAATACCCCATTAGGCGCCCTCTCTGGAATCGCCCATCTGTAGTTTCATGTGTTTTTCCAATCAATCCAAGGAACCAAAGCCCCGCAACAGTTGATGGAATTCTCGCTGATTCAGTATTCAAGACTAGTAATACTAACATCGAAAGAATAGATGTTGAAGCAGCAATTATTATCATTGTAGGCGCTATTGTAATCGCTTCTTCTTGAACTACTTGTGTAATGGTTTTTCCATTATCAACTTGTTCTACTGGAATTATCTGTTCTTGACTTTCGCTTTCAACTGTTATCACTTGGATACTTTCAACATTGAAATTGCTACATTGCGGTGCACTTTGGGCACTTTGTACATGATATGACCCGCTCCAACCTTGCTGGGGCATCCATCCACCGACTCCACGGCCAAGCAATACTTGCCCTTCTTCATTTGAATTGAAAACCCAACATGTGCCACTTTCAGTAACAATGCCACTCCAAAATCCTGTTAGTACCCTTGTATTTTCAGTCTGTTGTGGTTCATTATCCTCCACATCAATACTTTCCTGTTGCCCTTCTAATGGCCATGAAAATTCAATCTGTGCCATACTAATCGGATTAGTTTGTATTGCTAAACTGAGAACATAATTTCCATCAGGCAATTCATTTTGTGACATATCAATCATCGAGATATCATCAATATTGATTGTTGCATGATTGCCAACTCCTTGATATTTTAGCAGAATTAAGCGCCCATCTCTATCATCACAAAGTGAATGCTGGCGATGAACTTCTTGCCCACTTTCATCGCTAATAATCGATGAGACGCCGCAAGGCCCAACCCATCTCATTTCTACTTCACTAATCAGTGGGATAAGGTCAAGTGTAATGTCTAAATTGTTTTCAGAAGAGGCCAAATGAGTTGTAATATCCATCTCTAATGCCGATGAACAATCAGTAGCACTAACCCGTTCGTATGTTATTTGGTGAGAAGATGAGACATAGTATTCTGGAACTTCCAAAATTACATTATATTGTCCTGAAGGAACTTCACATCCGAAGGTATCTGTGAAAGACCAATCGGCTAATCCAAAGACCAATTGTTCACCACTGCTGAGAACATTATCGACTTCTATCTGATTACAAGTTTTTGTCATTCGTGAATCAAATACCACTCTACCGCGATCGTCAATAATCCACATTTCTGCCTTACATGTATCTGTAAAAGTTAGTATTTTTTCACTATCTCCTACATTGGTTAGGAGTAAAGAGGGTTGCAATAACTCTCCTTCTGAGTATAGTAAATCATTGGCTTGGACACGCATATCGCTTTGTAAACCTGTTGCCCTTTCCTCAATATCAGTAATCTCGCTTTGCGATATTACAACATTTACACTCTGGGTAAGTGTTTTTCCAACATTGAATACTTCAATATTTAAGTCACCGATAATTGTTTCAACTGCCGGAATCAAGATAGTTCCCAACAATACCTGTTGGCCTGAAATAATGTTATTTCTTCCAGGGAAACATGGAAGTTGAAGACTAGCAGTATCACCGATATTTGAAATTAATTTACATTCAGATTCTGCAGGCAAGGTGATAATTTCTTTACTTGGGTTGAATAATGAAACACTAAGAATAATATTTTGGTCATCCAAAATTGGTTGTTGACGGTTGCTGACTGTCAGAATCAATTCCAATTGCTGTGGCGTTTCAATGGAAGTTTGGATTTCAACTTGTACTTCATCGGACAAATCAGTGGTTGGGTGTAATGTTTTGATTGTGTATTGTCCAGAAGGTACATAAATTCCCGTAGAATCTTTCAAGTCCCAACTCAGTCCATCGAATTGTAAAATCTCCCCATTATCCAAATCAATGTTTTGAGATTGACCACGACATGATTCTGCTCCATTGAAAACAATTTCATTATTTACATTTAGAACTTGAAGAACAACATCACAAGATGGATCGTTTTCAAGACTATGGAATGTTCCATCGTTGATTATTGAGGCAGCGATTTCAATAGTCTCGCCTTGTTGAAACCAGTCATTTGCGTTCGCATCAACAATTTGCATTTCAAGATGAACTTGACTATCCTCTGAAGAGACGGCTGTGCTAAACGCGGAGATAACTAACAGCGCCAGCAGCAGCAAGGCTCGCGGTTGTATCAGCCTCCCCATAGGGGAGGCAGGGTCGCTCATCACTTGAAAGCCCAGCGGTGCATAGCATGTGTGAATCCGATGCCGAATCCCCCTCCAAAAGTAATCATTGACAATGAGGAAATCACTGTACTGCAAGCCCAATTAGGTCAATGGGATAACCTAAATCATCTATTAATTTGTAAAAAAACGAGAGATGCTGTAATTGTTGATCCTTTTGATGGTAAATATTGGCACGATGTATGCAAAATTAATGACTGGAACTTAGGTTCAGCTTGGTTAACACATAGCCACTGGGACCATACAAAAGGAGTTGAAGAAACACAACAAATTGGCGGTGATAATTTCAAAATATTTATTCATCAAAAAGAAGGTGAGCGGGGGTGGGAAGGGCCACATACAGATTTGTTTACTTGTGCTGAAATGACTCATGAGAAAGTGGAGGTGGGGAAATTGATTTTTGAAGCACATTGCACACCAGGGCACACGCCTGGCCATACCACCTTTATTGGAAATGGATTGATAATATCAGGTGATTGTTTATTCCTCGGAAGATGTGGTCGTTGCGATTTATTTGGAGGAGATGAAGGCAAACAGCGTCAAACCTTACGATACTTGAAAGGGATTCTTACAACTGTTGATCCGGATAGTATTGTGTTGCCTGGACATCAATATGCGTTGGAGGATGGTACTTTACCAACCACAATGGACGTTGAGACTCTATTGCTCTCAAATTCAGCGCTGTTGGCCGTTGATGATGACCGAAAATGGAATTCTTTAGATTTCCTTGCCTTTGATGATAGCATGGCCGAGAAGGCAAGGCGTCAAACAGCGAAGCGCTCTTGATTACAACAATCTGTCCAAATCCATCATTGACGGAATCGCTGCATCCTGCTCATTTTTCTGGTCGATTTCATGTTGCTTCCATTGTGGGACTGCCTCTGCTTCAACTTGAGATGGTAGTGCTAATCCATTCCATCCTAATTCTCTCGCTTTGTCAAGTTCACCTGAATTAACATAATGCTCAATCCAAGTTTGGCGGCGTTCTTCTTCTTCAGTAAATGCATCATTAACCAATTTCTCTTCTGCTCTATCTCGAATAAGTTTCTTCTTTCCAGCCGCTTTAGAGACTTGTGCAACAAAAATCAATGCCAAAAGGAAGAGAATTGCTCCTCCCATTAACGTCAATAATTCGGTGTTCGCTGTGAGTGAGTTTTCGTCTTTATTATCGCTATTAATATTCGGGTCAAACTTTATTGCGCAATCTTGACCAAATGCTCCACTTGAAATCTCAGGATCCCATGGACACGGGTCTTTTGAGTTTTGAATGCCGTCATTATCATTATCTGGGCATCCCCAATCCAAATCAAGTGCAGGATTACCGATAGAAGTTCCTGCTTCTTTACGGCAGCCATCCGGTTGCCATGATGCAATTACTCCCAACGGTCCTTCTTCTCCATCAGGGTCGTAATTTGCTTCATCACCATATCCATCGCCATCGAAATCATTCCATTGAGATGGATGAAGTGGGAATGAATCTGGTTGATAGAAGCTGGAAGCGTTATCTCCCCATCCATCTCCATCCATATCTGACCATTGGTCTGCAATTTCAGGGAATGCATCTCCTCTTTGTTCTCTAATTATCAACATGACCCCTGGGTAATCTGAGTCTTCAATTGTGGTATTTTCAAAGAAGTAATTGTCTCCCCATCCATCACCATCGGTATCCGCCCATTGCTCGTGGTCTTCGGGGAATGCATCATCAACATCAGCCCAACCATCAAGGTCATAATCAGGGCATCCATGTCGGTTATTTTTGTAAGATTTACCAAATACATCGACACACTCATCGCCTGAAGGAACACCTTGGTTATCACCAAATCCATCTCCATCACTATCAGCCCATTGGAATGGGTCATCAGGGAATGCATCAACTGGATCGGTATATCCATCTAAATCAGTATCCGTACAACCTCTTGTTGCAGGGTCATTTGAGTTGCCTGCTACAAGTGGGCATACATCGGACAAACCTTCAGAAATTCCATCGCCATCTGCGTCAATGAAATTATCGCCATAGCCGTCACCATCAGTATCTGCCCATTGTTCGGCATCATTCCAGAACTGATCACCGTTCAAACCGCCAGGATTATCTCCATAACCATCTCCATCTGTATCTTTCCATTGAGATGTATCATCTGGGAATGCGTCTGGGTTGGAGCCATTTGGATTATCTCCTCGGCCATCTCCATCTCTATCTGCCCACTGGCTAGAATCGTCAGGGAATGGATCGCCTGCATTAGAATAGCCATCACCATCTCGGTCTGAGCACCCGATGCGGTCTATTGTTGAAGTTCCTGCTTCATTTGGACATTCGTCTGCATTATTTCCAGTTGCATTAGAACCGTATCCATCATTATCTTCATCGCACCATTGAGTTGCATCGTCCGGGAATGCGTCAGCACCATAGCAATCTGTTCTTGCTGGCCAATTTGCATCTGGATTAGACCATCCATCTCCATCGCTATCAAGACAACCTAATCTATCAAATTCAGAATCTCCCCAAATAGTTGGACAACCATCTGGGCGCTCGCTGAGCTCATTATCGCCAATCCAATCTCCATCAGTATCAACCCATTGCGTTCTGTCTAACGGGAAAGTATCAATATTATTTGCAGCCGCTACCAAATCTCCTGGCCATTCACTAGGCCTAATACTCATCCAAGAAGCATTGACAAAGTTATCGCCCCATCCATCGCCATCTGTATCATTCCATTGAGTATCGTCATTAGGGAATGCATCTCCAGTTTGGTTGTATCTTATTTGTGCACCCGTCAATTCATAATGAGTGCCTTGAATGTTGTTATCTCCAACGCCATCTCCATCCGTATCAAGCCATTGTGTGCCATCTGTAGGGAAGGTATCCGCTCCATCATTAATTGTCCACCCAAAGTCCTCATTAGAATAACCATCACCATCTGAATCCAGGCAACCGAATCTATCTTGGGTTGAATTGCCCCAAACCGTGATACAAGCATCCGGTTGATTTGCAGGCGCTTGGTTGTCTCCGAAGCCATCATTATCAGTGTCGTCCCACTGTGTGCCATCTGTAGGGAATGCGTCTACAATTCCATCGCCTTGGTCTGTAGTATTATATCCATCATTATCTTCATCCAAATCTGCATACCAGTAGTATAGGCCTTCGAAATTACGGCTTACAGTGGTAACGATGTGTATTCCATCCGGATGCCATGATACTCCGCTGAAATCCCCGCAAGGATTCCCCTGCCATGAATTGCAACCTTGTGAAGGTCTGAAGTCAAATGAATCGACGCTTAATCCGCTATCCGTTTCATAAACATATGCGGTGGAACCACTCGCTTGGTAATAACCAAATCCGAAAACAACTTGACTTCCATCCGGTGAGAAATCAACAGAATAACAACTAGTTGTGTGTGTTTGTATCCATTGTTGTGTCCAACCACTTCCGACGCCTACTTTCATCAATTGAATCTTGGAACTACCAGAATCATAGCCAATACATAGGGCGATGTAATTACCATCGGGGGACCATGCAATCC
>JABIGP010000035.1 GCA_018650105.1 Methanobacteriota archaeon | reverse complement strand
TAATATCAATGCATTGAATAATCTACTTCACTTCGGCGATTTGTTGGGAGTCAATTCCAACGGTGATTTTGATGGAACATCCGCTATTCATGGATTATGGACCGATTCCCGGTATTGCAATTTTTGCTGTATTAATGGCAGTTTCTGGTGGTTTCTTTTCATACCAAGTAATCAAGGCAACTCGTCTTGTTCGCCTTGGTAAGCCAGATAACCGATTTGATAATTGGGGTGCTAGAATTTCAGAAGTAATTACTGGCTGGTTAGGTCAAAAGAAGGTATTGAAAGACAGAGTTGCTGGTGGAATTCACGTAATGATGTTCTGGGGATTCCTAATGCTATCTACGGATATGTTTGACTTGGCTACAGGAAATTGGTTCTCGCATAACCTACTGCCAGAAGTTATCAACGGACCATGGAACATAATGGTTGAATTTGGTTATTTCATTGCATTCATCGGTTGTACTCTAGCGTTGATTAGAAGAATAATTTTCACACCTGAAAAGTTGAAGGGTAAATCACAGCTTGAAGGAAATGCAATCCTAATGCTCATCATGACCATCACGACTACTGCATTCGTTGTTGAGGCTGGTGAAAGTGGAGTTAGCAAAACATGGGAGCCAATCGGTTACTGGGTTGCACAAACAATCATTCCAAGCACTACAATGGTAGTAGTAGCATATTGGGCTCATATGTTGGCCATTGCAACTTTCCTTTTCCTAATACCAGTTTCAAAGCATATGCACTTGGTAATGGCTTTCCCTAACGTATTCTTCCATGATATGAGGGATATGGGGACAATGCATCCTCTTGCAGTTACAGAGGATGGAAAGGCAGTACCTTTGGATGATTTGGACATAGAATCATTTGGAACAGTCAACTATACTGATTTGACTTGGAGAGATTTAATCGATGGCTGGGCTTGTACTTCTTGTGCAAGATGTCAGGATGTATGTCCTGCTTATGCATCTGGGAAACCGCTTAATCCAATGACTGTAATTCATTCTCTCAGAGGTTATGCAAACGATCACTACGATACTCTAATCGCTGGTGAAGTTCCTGAAGAAGATATCATCGCTCGTCTTGATGAGCAAGCAATTTGGGCCTGTACAACTTGCCATGCTTGTGTTGAGGCTTGTCCAATTTACATTGACCATGTGCCGAAATTAACCGATGCTCGCCGCCATTTGATGATGGAGCGAATGGAGTTTGACCCTAAGGTTGAAGATACAATCATGCCTATGATGGGTGCTATTGAAAATATTGAATCTGATTCAAACCCATACGGAATGCCATCACATGAAAGAGGCGACTGGGCTGAAGGTTTGGATGTTAAGGTCGCAGAACCAGCAGAATACATCTACTTCGCTGGATGTGCAGCATCGTTTGATGAACGCAACAAGAAGGTTGCTCGTGATACCATTAGCATCATGAAAGAGGCTGGACTTGATGTTGGAATCTTAGGAATGCAAGAAGGATGTAGCGGAGATGCTGCCCGCCGCGCAGGAAATGAATACCTATTCCAGATGTTGGCAGAAACAAATCTGGCCACCTTTGAAGAGGTTGGCGTTAAGAAAATCGTTGCTTCTTGTCCACACTGTTTCCATACACTGGGTAAGGAATACAAGGACTATGGTGGTGAAGACATCGAGGTAATGCATCACTCTCAATTGATTTCACATCTGCAAAATGAAGGCAAATTACCAGAGCCTAAGCACGATGGTTCAGTTACCTATCACGACCCATGCTACCTTGGAAGAATTGGTGGTGAAACCGCTGCTCCACGTGATGCAATTGGTGGTGTTGATGTTGAAACTGAACGCAGCGGCAAGGAATCTTTCTGTTGTGGTGCAGGTGGCGCACAAATGTGGATGGAAGAGCATGTTGACGACGGATATGACAGAGTCAATGTAATCCGTTCAAAGGAACTTGCAGCAACCGGAGCTGATACTGTAGCGGTTGGTTGTCCATTCTGTTCAACAATGGTTACCGATGGGCTAAGTTCAATCGGTTCAGAGATGGAAGTCAAGGATATTGCAGAAATTGTTTGGCAGCAAATTAAATCAAATGATGAAGCAATTCAGGCTAAGAAAACAATTTCGGAACCAGCAGCAGAAAGCGCTGAGGCATGAAGATGAACAAACTTCTCGTAGTCGATTTATTGGCTGAGAGAGAAGGTTTTGGCAAACATGGAACTGCAGAAATTGTTAGTCACTTTCCTAATCATGAGATTTTCTTATGGGCGCCACATACCAATGAAGCGATTGATTATGGCTGGGGTGTGAGAGTTGATTCGCCAATTGATGCTGATGCGATTGTTATTACTGGTTCAAGGCGAAATGTTAGCCAATGGGAAGATTGGATGGATGATGTTGCAGATTTGATTCGTACAGCAGATGTACCAATTTATGGGATTTGTTTTGGCCACCAAATAATCGCTGCAAGTTTGGGTGGAAAGGTAGAGCGCGCAGAAAGTAGTAGTAATTTCATCGCCGATGTAACCTATCAGGATGGTAAGATTGTCAAGCAATTATTTAC
>JABIGP010000172.1 GCA_018650105.1 Methanobacteriota archaeon | reverse complement strand
GCCAACAAGCTTGGATTTGCTGTATCGTTTTCCAAAATTAATGTCGCTAATCCTTTGTGTGGTAAATCATCAATATTGTTCACGAAAATATCATCAAGTTCTCTTGCTAATATTTGTCCTGCTTGGTCTTGTGATATGTTAAATTGTTGCATTCTGAGATTTCTCTCATCATCACTCATCGGTAAATTATCGACAATAGCTTGCCACTTATCGGATGCTAAAGAGAAAGAAGGGATATCCGTTTCGGGATACATTCGTGCACCACCTGGTAATGGCCTCATCGGCAATGTTGTACCATCTTCTGGCGCACCTTTCTTCACTACGACATTACGAACTTCTTGTGGTATGCGATGCCATGCTAATCTGGCTCTTTGGAGTACACTTTCCAATGCCAATTCTGCTTGCCATTGTGGTGCCAAGCACAAAATGAATGCATCAGATTGCTGCAAATCTAATTCACTTCGAACCTTGTCAACTTCGCCCGACTCAACACCATATGCTGGTAATTCATCTGAATGGAAGACCCCCTTGACCCCTGCTTGCTTTGCTGCACCTGCAAGTTCTCGGCCAAGGCGAGGGAGTTGTGCTCCGCCTTTATCCATCTGTTTTGTTCCAATTTTACCAGCCAAATTTGCAAGTGGTAGCGCTAACATTATACTGCCTTTAGACAAACCATCAACAACCATTTTAGAAGTGCATTGAGCAAAACAATTTGTTACATCCTGCAAATTTAATGGTAATAATTGTGCAACTGCTTCTGCAACTTGTGACTCTGTCGCAGTATCGGTAGTTCTTCTATCGGGGCTCAACAATGGAAGATTCATTGAACTTCTCAACTCATTGGCAAGGCGATAAAAATGTAGTTGCCTTGCCATCTCAATACTAATTATTCTTGGAATCCAAGATAGGTCCTGACAGCCTTTGATCTCCACTCTATCTCCGCACATCAGTGATACATTGAGATCTTGACGAATTGAACCCAATCCACGGCGAACTCTTCTTGTTTGCCGCAAAACCCTGCCCAAAGCGATGGAAGTTTGCTTTGCGTGTTCGGGTGACTTGATGTCTGGAGCGGTCGCGATTTCAATCAAAGGCAAACCCAAACGGTCCAAATTATAAATGACATTTTCTCCATTTTTGGCCATAATAGTGTCTAATTTTCTTGCCGAATCTTCTTCGAGACAAAGTAAATCAATTCCAACAGGGCCACCTTTTGTTTTGAGGATTCCATCGGTTGAAATCAAAGAAGTCCTTTGGAATCCACTTGTATTAGAACCGTCAACCACAGTCTTCCGCATGGTTTGAATCAAAGAAACTGGTTTCGCTTGAAGCAACGCTGAGACGGTTAGTGAAATATCAATTGCATTTTGGTCATGCGGTAGTGGAGGTTGGTCATCCAATTCTATTAATCCAGCATTAGGCGATTTTACATAGGTAAATGAACGATTTCTGCGCGCTTCAAAGCGTGCGGCGATGTCTATTTTCCCACCTTCACCTCTACCGGCTCGAAGTCTACGATCGTATCGTGGCCAATCTTGTGGAACTGTATCAATAGTTACATCAAATAATTCTCCGCTTTGACGAGAATGAAGTTTACCTGTGGCTAATTGTTGGTGGACTTCTATGCCACACATAAATCCTAAAATCTCTGGGTCCAATGCATCTGCATCATCGATTTCACCCACTGGCTGGTCAGTGAAAGTCTCCCCCATAACAAAGCCCATGCACTCACCCTTCATCAGTCAAGCGATTGATAATGAATGGTTTCATTCAAACAATTGCTAGAGTTTCATAACCTGTTGGGCGCATCAGTGTGCCATTAAGACACAACTTTTCAATAATATCTTCTGCTTTGTCCCGGCTAATTCCAATACTCTCTGCTTCATTAAGAACTTCTAAGAAATCGGCTTCTCCACCGCCTTCATTTTGTAGTCTTGAAACAATATCTCGAATCGCCTTTTCCTTGTTACGAACAGCCCCTTTCTTACCGGTTTGAAGTGAGGTTTCATCAAAGTTCTCTCCCATCAACTCGTGGCGCCATGTTTTGGTTAAGCGAATCGCTCTTGTCGCATCGTCAAGTGTCGCTTCTTGTGAAAGACGTATTCTCGCACTGGCTTC
>JABIGP010000079.1 GCA_018650105.1 Methanobacteriota archaeon | reverse complement strand
TTGTTTAGATTATTGGTAACAACATATGAGCCTGAGCCTACCAAAATAGCAAGTAAAATAGCAAGGGTTATTTTGAACCCTGACCTTTCTTGCATTGTTAACCCTTAGTGTCATCACTTAGAAAACTTTCAATTCAAGGCAATAGGTTTGGATAAATACAAACCGCGGGTTGTTTGAAAATCTTATAGCGGTACTTGGCTACAATACGATAACAAATATTCCTTAATGGCAAGGGGAATAACCATAGTAATGGATAGAACATTCGGTAATACCATTTGAGGTAGAGGAGGGTGCGAATAGATGCTGCAGATCTCATGTATGACTTACCATTTCTAATGAGATAAACCGAATCCGCTTGTTGAAATTTTTCTGGAAAAGTAGCGATGAGTGATTGGCCTTCTTCGCTCTCGATTGCGAGAAAGCGGAGACTTGTTTTATCGGCCAATCTTGGATGAAGAAATACAGCGGTATGCGTGCACAATCCGCAATCTCCATCCATCAATAACAAGTCTGTTTGCGTCATGTTATTCACCCGATATTGGCGTCATATGCCATACTACAACATCTACGCCTTGAGACATATGGATGTGGCCTGGAGATAGTGGTTTTTTTATTCCAAGATCATAGGGTTCTACCAAAGTATTGTCATCAATTTCTGCTTGGGCATCAAAATACCACCACTTGTTATGATGAGTATATCCTCTGTGTAAGACGCCTTTTCGCACTGTGTAAAGACTATAACGTTCAAACAAGAAATATTCGAATGTGTTTTCTTTTGCTTGCCGCGCCTCTCCTATGCTCTTTGATGAACCTTGCAAAGAATACCCTCCTTTGGTCCTCTTTGAACTCCAGTGATAGCCTCGTTCAATATCTCCACCAACCTTCACTTTGGCATGGCGGTATGTTAGTCCATATCGGCGATTTGCATAGAAGCAGGTGACTCTACTTTGTGCTTCAAGAGTTAAGAAAAACACACCCGGAATACCATTTTTTGTGACATAGGTGCGAATATTTGTTTCACCGAATGTCGAAATTCCTGGAACCCATGGTACCATGTGTGGACGTACTTTTTCCATAACAAATGGGATAACGCCTACGTATGCTTTACCTTCGAATAAATCAAGTTCCAATCCAGCAGGAAGATGTTTGCGAAGAGTTTCGGGGTCTACTTCCCAGTGAAGAAATGTTAATTTCTTCCAATTTTGATGAAGCGCGCAGCGCTTATCGGGCATTGGGAATGGAATATGTTTCACAGACAATCCGTCTTTGCGAGTGCCCATATTTGCGCTACTTTGCAGCAGCATTTGAACCATGTCACCCAGTAAAGAGGTTGGATGGATGTTTTTTGATTCATTTAATTTCTTAATAAAACACGACCTGTAAGCCCGCCGTAGATGTATTATGATTATTTTAGGCGGCGCGGCACCTGAGTTATTTTCAAACACATTGAATTCAATCTGAAAATGACGAATGGTGAGCGCTCGTCGTAGATGTATTATGATTTTTTTAGGCGGGCGCGGCAGGATTTGAACCCGCGGTCTTCGGCTTAGGAGGCCGATGCATTATCCAGCTATGCTACACGCCCAAGCCTTGCGAAATATCCCTGTGATTAGATGGTTGTGATTATGCAATTACTTGCATTGAACCAATTTCTGCTACTTGGTGTAAGAATAATTCAAGTTGGATTCTACCAACTGCAGTATTTTTCAAAGAAACATCGCATTCGGCCAGTGCTATCAATAATTTTGCGAGTATTTGTTCGTCAAGATGAAGGCGGCTTGCAGTGAAAAGGGTGTAAAAATGTTCAACAACTTCTTCTGCTTCAAGGTGATATTTCTTCATTAATTCATCTAATTGACCCATTGCCCCTTTGAGAACTCTGCTATTTTTATTACCATTTTTCTCCCAACGCCATTGGTGAACTCTTCCTCTCAGTGCCTCTTCAATAACGCGCTGGACCTCTCGAATTGAAGTTGCAGCGAGGACTGTTTGCAAATTCTTTCTATCGCCAAGTAAATCTCTTTGTGACAATAATTGGGTTAGGAAAATAGCCTTGCGTAAGTTTCCATTAGAAATATGTGCGATATCGCCGATTATTCCTCTATCTGGGGATAGGTTTTCTTCAAGGACAATTTCATTTAATCGGCCTTCTATTCCCTTACGTGGAATTGCTGGGAATCTGATCATCTGTGTTCTTGAACGTAATGCATCAATGATTCGCGATGGAGTTCTTGCAGTAAAAATAAATCTGGCGCTGCGACTGCTTTCTTCAACCATGCGCCTTAGATATGATTGTCTTGCTTTGCCAAGAAAATCTGCATCTTCTATGACGATGATTCTCGATATTGGGACTCTGTCATCATCTTGGTGTTCAAATGATTCAATGCCAGCAGGTGCTACATCACCTTCAATGGCCGATGAAAGTGTGGAATAATACGCATCTAGAGAAGTTCGGCCGGCCAATGTATCTTTGGAGCTTGAACCTTCAGGTCTGAGAAATTCTTCAAATTTCTTCATTGCGCCTGCTGTTTTTGCCAAATCTTTGGCTTGAATAATATGTGTTGTTGATTGCCACGAAGGGCCGAGAACTTGTCTAGCGATCAATCGCCATGCTACTGTTTTTCCAATGCCAGTTGGACCAGAAAGAAGGAGATGGGGTGGATTTGATTGTAGTGAGGCGCGAATTAGGTATTCACATACGCTCTCTGGGAGAAGAAGTTCGTCGAAGCGCCTTGGCGCCTTTTCCTCAAGCCAACTCGCCATCTAAGACCAACTCAACGTCATAGGTCTTTCAACTCTCCCATGAAGAGAGGTTGTCAAATTGTGTTGAATTCACTCTGCAGGTAGGCGTTTGGTTCCGCTACGTCGTAATTTCATGAAGATACGAGATCCACAATTCTTACAACTGATACCATTTCGCTCTCGGTGGAACGATTCTAAACTTCCGCAATCTGCGCATTTGTAATCTACTAGCTCTGCCATAGCACACAACTCCAACCCTTCCGACCAACCACCCTTTCTTGAACCTGTCCGTCGCGTGACGGCGTGGTTTTCAAACAATAATGGGTCGAATTAGAACACTAATTTCAGAATCCGCCAACTAAACCAGGCATTAGGCGAACCTTTGAAGCCTGTGAAAAGTCAAGGTTTTCAATTTCATTTGCTGAAACCAAGCGGTCATCAACGAAAACCCAAGTTCCTTCTGAAGAAGTTGCCTTCTCGGTTAATTCAGTCTTGGTCATTTCAACTACACTGTGGCCTGTTGCATCTGCAATTTCAACGGTGATTTTTTCTTCGTCAGCGCCACCAACAAGTCCAGGCATCAAACGAATTGTTGCATCGTCTGCCATCTCTAGGTTGTTAATTTCATCTGCTGAAACCAAACGGTCATCGACGAAAACCCAAGTTCCTTCTGTGGAACGAGCTTTCTCGGAAATTTCGGTCTT
>JABIGP010000036.1 GCA_018650105.1 Methanobacteriota archaeon | reverse complement strand
TTTTTTGAAAATTGTACTCGCTGAATTTCATCATAAGTTTCTAAATCAGTTTTGATACCATCTAAAGTTCCTGGAGCAGCACCACATGAAATACAAGCACCAGTTAAATCCAAAACCAAATCAATTGCTTGCAAGTTTTCGCTATTTGTTAATACCTCTATTGAACTTACACTAATTCCTCCACCATGCCCGTCAAGTGCGGCTCTGACCTCTCCAAGTCGAGATAAAATAGCGGGAACTAATTCGGAACTATCAATCAATGTTAGAAGTGAAGTATTTCTAAGACGTTCCTCCAAAACAGGGTCGGTTGTTTCGGCAATTCGCCTTAATGCTTCTTCTTGAATAGCGACTTTTGCTTCAGCAGCATATTTCGCAACCAAGTCTTCAGCGGTCATATCTGTTCGTTATTCAACTGCCATTTCAAGGCTCGTATTCTAAATTTTTTTACACAACTGCGTATTTCTTGATTACACTTCTTGATAAGGGGGTGGCGAGAGGCGAGATTGGTGAGAGCATGTCGGAAGAGATACTCAATATTTCAAATCTCCATATTAGTGTAGAAGGAACTGAAATCATCAAGGGTTTGTCTTTGACAATTAACAAAGGTGAAGTTCATGCAATAATGGGCAGAAATGGTGCAGGAAAGTCAACCCTTGCAAATGCACTAATGGGTCATCCTGCATATTCAATCGAGAGTGGTGAAATCTCCTATAATGGGCGACCACTAGAAGAGTTGGAGGTTTTTGAGAGGGCTAGAGCAGGTATGTTCTTGTCATTCCAATATCCTTCAGTATTACCTGGTGTAAAAGTTGGTACTTTCTTGAAGAAATCTATTGAAGCAGTTCGAGGCGAGCCTGTAAAACAAAAAGAATTCCGCACACAATTGAAAGCAGCAATGCAATTATTGGATATGGATCGTTCATTTTTGTCAAGATACGTAAATGATGGATTTAGTGGCGGTGAAAAGAAACGCTTGGAGATTCTCCAACTAGTCCTTCTTCAGCCGACCCTAGCAATGCTTGATGAAACAGATTCTGGTCTTGATATAGATGCTTTGAGAATTGTTTCTAAAGGAATAAATCAAGTGGCACCGCAAGCAGGTTGCTTGGTGATAACTCACTATCAAAGACTATTAGACCATGTCAAAGCAGATTATGTTCATGTAATGATCGATGGTAAAATTGTAAAATCCGGTGGACCTGAATTAGCGCACAAACTGGAAGAGCAAGGATATGATTGGCTTGAAGCGGATGCTTAAGGTGTGATAATATGAGTGACGAAGCAAGAGATATAGTTGGAGATTATCGCTTCGGATTCCATGACGAAGATAAATCAACCATTCGGTTTGATAATGGCTTGTCTGAGCAGATAGTTAGAGATATTTCAACTCTTAAGAACGAGCCTGAATGGATGACCGATATCAGAGTCAAAGCATATCACCATTTTATTGAAAGAGATATGCCAAACTGGGGCAATCCCGAAATATTGAATAATATTGATTTTGAAGCGATAACATATTTCCTACGTTCCACCGATTCAACAGAAGATGATTGGAAAGATGTTCCAGAGGATATTCAAAATACATTTGACAAAGTTGGATTAAGGGAGGCAGAAAATACTTGGCTTGGTGGAATCACAGCGCAATATGATTCGGAAGCGGTTTATCATTCCATACGAGAAGACCTAGAATCTCAAGGTGTAATTTTCCTTGATATGGATACTGGACTAAGAGAGCATCCGGAATTAGTTAAGAAATATTTCGGTAAAGTTGTCCCACATAGCGACAACAAATTCGCAGCACTGAATACCGCTGTCTGGTCGGGTGGTTCATTCCTATATATTCCAAAAGGAGTTCATGTTGAGATGCCTGTTCAGGCCTATTTCAGAATAAATGCTGAGAATATGGGTCAGTTTGAAAGAACATTAATTTTAGCTGATGAGGGTTCCAGTGTTCACTATATTGAAGGATGCACAGCCCCTTCATACTCTTCAACAGCACTTCATTCAGCAGTAGTTGAATTAATTGCAATGGATGGCGCAAAAATTAGATATTCTACTATTCAAAATTGGTCTGACAATGTGCTTAACTTGGTAACAAAGAGGGCTCACGCAATGAAAAATGCCACAGTTGAATGGATTGATTCGAATATTGGCTCAGGATTAACAATGAAATATCCTGCAATTCTTCTCAAAGGAGAAGGCTCACACGCAGAAGTTGTTTCAGTAGCCTATGCTGGACAAAATCAACACCAAGACACAGGAGCAAAAGTTCATCATTTGGCTGCAAATACTACCTCAAATATTGTTTCAAAATCGATTAGTAAAGATGGTGGCCGTTCAACATACAGAGGATTATTACAAGTCACTCCTAAAGCAAATAACTGCCGCAGTAAGGTTGTATGTGATGCCTTAATGTTAGATCAAGACTCACGCTCCGACACATACCCTACAATGGAAATAGGCAATTCAACTGCTGACTTAGAACACGAAGCAAGCGTTAGCAAAGTTTCTGGAGACCAATTGTTCTATTTGATGAGTAGAGGGTTCAATGAGCAAGAGGCAATGGGCCTAATTGTCAATGGATTTTTTGAACCTTTCACAAGAGAGTTACCTTCAGACTATGCAGTTGAAATGAACAAGTTACTCAATATCAAAATGGAGGGTTCCATAGGTTGAGTTATGCCGATATGCCCATGCCTCCACGCGCCAAGCACTTGTGGAGATACACACCGTGGCCAAGGATACAACCTCAAGATGGTGTGCCGGTTGCTGACAAAATTGTATTCACCGTCAATGGAAATAATAACTTAGAAACAGGTGCGCCAAGAGTGGTGTTAGAATCTGATATTGCACGTGTCTTCTTAAGTGAAATCGGCGGGTCATCTCATACCTTAAACATTGAAGGAGATGTAGGTTTAGTACACATTCAAGCAAGAGCAAGCGGTCATGTTGCAGCAGGACATTTACATATTAACTGTAAAGGAAACTCAACTGTAATCCTTCATTTGACCGGAGAGGCAGATTGGAGTGGATTGTATATCAGCGGTGCAGTTGCAGATAACTGCAAACTCGCCTATGGATTCATCAATGAACTTTCAAATAATTGTAAATTATTGCATTGTGAAGACTGGTCAGTTGCGCGAGATTCAACAATGGAAATTGCAGCACTTAGCGTCGGTGGATTCCGCTGTAAGAGTGATGTTAGAACTACTTTGACCGAAACAGGCGCCTCCTTGAAACAAGCGGTAACAGTTCATGGATTGGGCGCAAGACATATTGATAATCATATTGAAATCAATCATAAAGTTGCCAATTGTAATTCAAAACTTGTAATCAATTCTGCTTGTGCAGGTTCGAGCAGATCTATTGCAACAGGACTTCTCAAAGTCGCCGAAGGTGCAAATGGAACAGATGCAGGTCAAGTGTTCCGAAATTTGTTGTTAAGTGATAAAGCGAGAGCAGACTCGATTCCGGAACTTGAAGTTCTTGCTGATGAAGTTAAGGCGGCGCATGGTGCTGCAAGCGCTCCGGTAAATCCAGAGCAGATTCATTACTTGATGAGCAGAGGTCTTTCTCCACAACAAGCAGAGGCCATGATAGTTGAAGGATTTTTAATCGATGCCTTTTCATGCCTAACAGATACTGATTTGAAAGATGTCTTGGCTACGAGGATGACCATTCATTTAGAATGTGAATTAAAGAGGTAAAACATGTCGCTCAAGGATGATTTCCCTATTTTGTCAAGAGAGGTTAATGGCCACCCACTCGTCTATTTGGATAATGCAGCTACAACTCAGAAACCACAGATTGTTATTGATGCAATGACTCAATATTACTCTAATTCAAATGCCAATGTTCACAGAGCGGTACACACTCTTGCAGGTGAAGCAACCGAAGGATACGAAGATTGTAGACGCTGGATAAAAAATTGGTTTAATGCTCAACGAGCAGTATTGACAAGCGGCACTACAGAAGCAATTAATTTGGTAGCGCATGGCTGGGGGAGAGCAAATCTTCAATCTGGGGACGTAATTGTTCTTACCGAAATGGAACATCATTCTGATATTGTACCATGGCAGATATTGGCTGAAGAAAGAGGAATTGAAATTAGATATGTGCCTGTATTAGATGATTTCACTTTGGATATGGAAGCATATTCTGAATCACTACACAAAGCAAAACTAGTTTGTGTTGTCCACACATCCAATGTATTGGGTGTTAGAAATTCTGTTGATGAAATGATTACTCTTGCACACCAAGCAGGTGCAAAAATTCTCATTGATGCTGCACAAGCAGTTCCGCATGAGAGAATAGATTTTGAACACTTAAATGCAGATTTTATGGCCTTTAGTGCTCACAAAATGTGTGGTCCTACCGGAATAGGAGCGCTGTTGGTAAAGAATGACGCCTTTGAACAAATGCAACCATTCATGGGTGGTGGAGATATGATTGAAACCGTTTCTACTTCTGGCTCTACCTACCAAACCAATGAGCATAAATTTGAGGCAGGGACACCAAGAATCGCTGAAGCGATCGGTTGGTCAGCAGCATTTGAATGGATGTCAAAAATTGATTTGCCGGCACACCATGAGAGATTATTGGAAATTGCAAAATGGACTGCAGAGCAATTGCGGGAGATTGGATGCACTGTATACGGACGTCACCAAAGTGGGGATGCGGCAGTTGTCTCGTTCCTCCATCCAACAATACATAGCGAGGACTTTGCGCGATTCTTAGATGCAAAAGGTTTCGCTGTAAGAACAGGGCATCATTGCGCTCAACCACTGCTCAACCGATTGGGAATTACTGGAACGATTAGAGCTTCATTCTATCTGTATAACAGCCAACAAGAGGCTGAAGATTTGATTAAAGCAGTACGATATATTGTGGAGAGATTTGCATGAGTTATCCTGCCGCTTTACAAGAACTAATCGATGAATTTGCTGAAATCGATGACAAAATGGAAATTTTGGAGTATGTTTATGATTTAGCAGATGAGGTCGTTGATTTCCCTGTTGAAAACTGGAATGAAAAAACAAGGGTCTTAGGATGTCAGTCTGAAGCACATTTGCAGGTTAGTGTATTAGATGGAATTGTTGAACTACACTCTGGTGCTGATGCAAAAATCGTTCAAGGGATGATGGGAATTATCACAATAGCAATCAATGGGCGAAAAGCGCAAGATGTACTGCAATTAAAACCAGATTTTGCACAAGAAATGGGTATTTTAAACTCATTATCTCCAAGCCGTTCCAATGGATTCCGTAACATTTTTGACAAGGTAATGGCGGAGATTAGAATAAAACAATGAGGTGAAATGATGGTTTCCAAAGAAGATGTATTGGCTCAATTAGATGAAGTGCTGGACCCTGAAATGGAAATCTCAATTGTCCAATTAGGACTTGTTTATGATGTTCGTTTTGAACAAAAAGAAGGAGTAACACATGCAGAAATAGACATGACTCTTACCAGCCCTGGCTGTCCAGTAGCACCAGAAATAATGGCTGCAGCACACATTGCAGCAATTGCAACCGATGGAGTTGAAAGCGTTCACATCAATCTTATTTGGACTCCTAGATGGGATCCAAAAATACATGCAACAGAAGATGCAAAGTTTGACATGGGTATTTGGGAATAATCATCTTTTGACAATAATTGTCAGGATATCTCCATCCTTTAACAGATGGTCTAGGCCAACTCGCTGCCAGTCAAATTTTGCACTTGGCCCCTTGACCTTACCAAATCTAAATTTGCGAACGAAATCTCTGTGTAATTTATTGCATATTTGTCTAACAGTGGAATCATCTTTTACAATTAGTGGCTCTTCCATATCGGCATCTTCACCTTGCGGTTTGAGGAATATTCTCATGAATCCAAGGTTGTCGTAAATGAAATCTTTCAGTTCTTCAAGTCCAGTTCCCTTGAATGCCGAGATATTCATTACAGGCCAACCTTGTGGTAATGTCTCTCTTGCAGTTTGCAGTTCTTCATCGGTAGCAATATCCATTTTGTTTATCGCAACTACTGCTTTTTCATAGATTCTATTTTCAGCCAAACAGTCGACAATTTGTTCGGCGGTAGCGTTATTTCTAAGAGTGACAATCGCAGAAGTATAGCCGAATGAGCGAATAATATCACCCATTTCTACTGGGTCAAGGTGTGTTTGCTCAACAGTAGTTCGTATGTCAATCCCGCCCTTTATTGTTCTTTTAATGAATACAGGCGGCTTTGATTCATTAAGCCGTAGTCCAGCATTATGCAATTCACGGTGAAGAACATTGAAGTGAGCATTTTGGAAAGGGTCAACAATATACAAGACCATATCTGCACTTCTAATCACATTAAGAATTTCTCTTCCTCGGCCCTTACCTTCTGCTGCACCTTTAATCAATCCTGGTAAATCTAAAATCTGAATTTTTGCACCTCGGTGTTCCATTACTCCTGGGATACAGGTTAGGGTCGTAAACGCATATCCAGCAACTTCTGAATGAGCATCGGTGACTTGTGAAATTAATGTTGACTTTCCTACGGATGGAAAACCGACCAATGCAACAGTAGCATCACCGGATTTTCTCACCTCAAAACCCTTACCCCCGCCGCTAGCCTTAGAGTGGGCGTGGGCCTTTTCTTCCTTGATTTTAAGTTGGGCTATTTTGGCCTTCAGTTTCCCAATGTGGGCATTGGTAGCCTTATTTTTTTGGGTCTTGTCAATTTCAGCACGAATCAAATCAATCTGCTCTTTAATCGTCGCCATACAACACCCTCCTAAACGTGGGGGCGCGACGACCATTCTTCAATGTGATTACAACTCAAGCCCTCATTTGTCAAAATATTTTGCCTTTCGGACACTAAATATTAACAAATTCTCCGATTAACTGAAACAGAAACACAGATTGGATTAATTTATGGGGATAGAGATGGTGCTACTTTTGGTTGACATTCCATGTCTTGAAAAGACCCTATCATACACTTGGGACGACCTCTATTCAAGCCTCGAAAATGGACAACTTAGGGAGTTTCGTCCAGTCCAAGATGAGCAATTAAAATCAATATTTGCCATTGATGCTGAAGCCGAAATACTTGATTGGATGGATGAATGCAAAAAAGAGCAGTCGATTGAACCATCAAAAACAATCAAGGCAAATTTGCAGTCATTGCCAAACGGAGAAGATGGACTTCTAAAAATAATGTATTGGACCAGTCCCGGTGCATGGGAAGTTTGGGAGGCACGTTCATTCCTATATCTCGAAATGGCTCTTGGGAAACCGGTCGAGCATGTTGAAGATTTGTACACTCAATGGCTTTGGGATGAAGTTTGCCAAAAACTAAACGGATATCCGCAATCTGAATTTGCTTCCAAGGTTTGCCTTGATTGGATGGATAGACGCAAGAAATTAGGTGAGACACTAGATGAAAACTTGGATGCAAAAATTATCCCCACATACCAAGCACATGAATCGGCTAGCATGAAATTAGTTCATGCCATCACTCGCTGGCAAAGCGAGGAAAATCTTCTTGGAATACTTGGTAGAGAACATCTTGATGCCTCAAAATGGGGTCATGGAGAGTATAATTTACGTCAATATTTGCAACCTTGACAATCGTTGGGTTCAAAATGCTCCGCCGCTGCGCCCTAATTGATGACAGAGGATATTCCGCACGATGATGAAGTCGCAGATGACGAAATCCCGATTGTTTCAGAGGATGCTGAAACATACGAAGTTAGTGAAGAAGGCGAAGTTGAGGAAATCTTAGATCCATTACAAGAGGCCCTTCAACGAGCAGAAAAAGCGGAAAAGGAAATTGCTTACAAAGAAGCTGAAACTCAAAATGTTAGGAAGCGTATGCTGACAGAAAAATCTGATGCAATCAAGTATGGTGGAATGGGAATGGCTCGCCGTATGCTAACTATCATAGCCGATGTTGATAGAGCAATTTCAACAATATCAGATGATGATGAAACAGCAGTTGCACAGGGATTACGCCTGATGAGAAATAAAATGTGGCGTGAACTTGAAGCGGATGGCGTAAAAGCAATCGAAGCCAAAGGGAAAACCTTTGACCCATCAATAATGGAAGCGATTACTACAATTCCAGCCTCAGAAAACTTTGCAGCCGGACAAGTAGTTGACGTTCTAGAACCTGGATTCATGTATAAGGATAGAATCATTACAGTAGCAAGAGTTGTCGTTGCTTCGGAATGAAGTTTGTTTCACAAACAATGATACATTAGGGCCCTATTGCCTTAACATGGTCAAGAAGGTAGCCGGCAAGTTTGCCGGAGCAGCATCAAAAGCGGCAAAAGGTGCAGCAAAAAAGGCGACAAAAACTGCAGCGGATTCTGTCAAAAGACAAGTGGTTGATGAAATAACAAAACCGGCTAAGGATGCGATAAAATCCAAAGTAGATAGCGCTGCTTCAGCACTGAAAGATAAGGCAGAATCCAAGGCAAAAGAGTTAGTTGCAAAACAGATGAAAAAGGAAGCCAAAAATAAATTATTTGGCAAGAGATAAAACCAATTATTTCAAAAATACCTAACTGTTTGAGCAAGGTGTTGAAGAACCCCCTACACTCAGCCCCAATCATGTCCCACGATGG
>JABIGP010000110.1 GCA_018650105.1 Methanobacteriota archaeon | reverse complement strand
CTCCCTTCTCTATCTCAAATGGTATTACCGAATGTGGTATCCCTTACTATGGCTGATACCATTACCGATTAGGAATATTTGCTATCGCATCATCGCTAAGTATCGCTATAAGATTTTCAAACAACCCGCGGTTTGTATTTATCCAAACCTATTGCCTTGAATTGAAAGTTTTCTAAGTGATGACACTAAGGGTTAACAATGCAAGAAAGGTCAGGGTTCAAAATAACCCTTGCCATTTTACTTGCTATTTTGGTAGGCTCAGGCTCATATGTTATTACCAATAATCTAAACAAAATAGAGGATAATAAACAGAAACAAGTCGAATGTACAGACCAACAAATCTTGATTGATGATAGTTGCCTAGACCCCGAACCAGAACCACCAAAGCCACAGGATTGCACACTTTCACAAATCTGGCGCGATGGCAATTGCCATGACCTAATTGCGCCACAAGATTTGACTTATGGCTTTGAAGAAGTCCAATGGACAATTGGGGAAATTCACACATTAACGCCTTCATTCACTGGTGATGGACCTGATTCGTGGGCTGTCCATCCTGCTTTCCCATCTTTCATTACAATCGATGAACTGAATGGCGAAATCATGGCAGCACCATCAACAGAACATAGTACAACAACCCATACGATAATCGCTTCAAATTCCGCAGGAATAACTTCTACCAATCTAACATTTTCAGTAATTAACATCAAGCCGATGTTTACCTATCCTTCACCTCAATGGACCTTTGTATTAGGCGATTATGATGAAATTCCTTTGCCAATTATTGGGGATATGAGCATAGATAACTGGGAAGTGATACCAGAACTTCCAGAAGGCTTTGTAATAGATTCAAACGGACGTATTGGTGGAACTGCAGTACAATTAGGCACCACCAATCACAGCGTAATAGCAACAAATTCCGGCGGTTCTACGAGTGCAGAGATTCAAATTATTGTCAACGATGAAGCGCCTTCTCTATGGTATGCGGGTATTGGAAATGCAGAATTAACACTGAGTAAAGGAATCGCTATGCAACCTCAGACAGCCACCAGTTCTCAAGGCCCAATCCTTACTTGTACTAGCCAGCCACAACTACCATTAGGATTAGAACTTGCAAGCGATTGTGATATTGAAGGAATAGCAACAGTATTGCTCGAACAATCTGATTTTTTGATTACAGGGAGTAATAGTGGTGGCTCAAGTCATTACAATCTAACGCTTACTATCATCGACCAACCGTTGTCAAATATTTTGTATGGAGCGACAACCTACACCTTTGCAAAACAAGTTGACTTAGTTGATCTTGAACCATCATATGATGGTGGAGTGCCTTTGGTTTGGTCAATTTATCCACAACTTCCAGCAGGAATTACATTCAATAATAGTTCAGGAGCAATAAGCGGAATTGCACAAGATGTCAATCCGACAACGACCTATACTATCCAAGCTAACAATACAGGTGGAACAGGAGTAGCATCTCTAACTCTAACCTTTGTTGACATAACTCCAAGTGATATTTCCTACCAAAGTACAGAGGTAATAATTGAATCAAATCAAAGTAATACTCAAATTAATATTAGCAATTTAGGAGATACAGTAGATACATGGCAAAGCCACCCAACCCTACCACCAGGACTTAGTTTCGCAAGTGATGGAACAATCTTTGGCACAGCAAATACCCGCGTACCGCGCACTAATTACACAATTTATGCCAATAATTCTGGAGGTTCTTTTGAATTACAAATTAACATCACAGTTCATGATTTTGATAGCGACTGGGCAATGATAACCAATGGGGTATCATCAGTAGATTATGGCTCATCATGGCCATCTCTAATTTTGCCATTTGGCCAGTGGTCCTTCCCAATTCTTTCAGATTGGGACCAGAGACCAATCGCTTCAGCAGCATATGCTGGACAGGGACGAGTGGTTGGCTATGGGCACGAATCATTCGTCGCCCGTACAAGTGGTTCAGAAATGACACTTTCAATCAATGCGATGAAGTGGGCCTGTGATGGAGTAGGAACAATTGGACTGTGGAATGATTTCAACCATTTTGAAGATGAATTAGTGGCTGAAGGATTTACTGTGCTAACCTCGGTCACCCCTGACCAATTAGCAGGCCTAGACTGTTATGTTGGAGAATTTTGGAACGGATGGAGCGATGCTCAAAATTTGAAAATTGAGACCTTCTTAACATCAGGACATGGCCTCATTTTAGGAGGGCATTCTTGGTATTGGTCGTATTCAAATTCGGACGTTGCTCATAATTATCCAGGCAATAAAATTGCACCGACTACAGGCCTATTCGTCTCTTCACATTCAGGCTCAGTACAAGTCTCACTTGGATCAGCACCGGAGAGAATACAGAGAACAATTCCTGCGATTACCGCTTTGCAAAACCATTTCACAACCGGACCACTAATCGCAACTTCAGACGCGCCAACGGTCGAGAAAACAATCTCTCGAAGTACAGCGATGCTCACCTTAGATTTCACTAATTTTTGGAGCCCACTTCGCGAAATGGTCAACAACACTGGATGGACCCAAATTTCAGATAATAACGAATACGATTTAGATGCAGATGCTATCGATGATGTATTACTTGCAATAGAAGAAGGATTGTATCTTCGTCTACCAGCGAATGAATTAGTTGCACACCCAAGTTCAGCAGATTTCCCAGGATCAGTTCCAGCAAATGCGCTGAGAATCACCAGCAATGTAACAGTAAATGGCGACTATATCGGTTTACCAAGCGGCTTTGGCTATGCGGGAGCGAGAAGCCATGGTATGTTGGGAACTGGGCTATATGCTGCGGCTGGTGAAGTGATTAACATCACAGTTCCTTCTAGTATAGTTGACCAAAATGTCCGTATTCAAATCGGTGCACATTCAGATTCATTATGGAATAAGGACAAACTTGACAGGCATCCAAAGGTGCATCGAATCTGGGTAATTGATTCAACAACTATGCAAGTTGGCAATACCTTTGGAGGATTAATTTACATCACATTCCCACCAGATTCCACTTTTGGAATGACCAATATTACAATT
>JABIGP010000105.1 GCA_018650105.1 Methanobacteriota archaeon | reverse complement strand
TAATGTGACAACCTGAGCCTGAAATCTCTAGGCTAATCAATTCGGTTTGTGGTGGATTTTGCATATTTACCATGTTTAAAACTCCAATTGCATTTTTAATTTTTCAATTACATTATCACATACGGAATACGCCAAATTTATTATCGGGCATTGGGGCATTCCTCGCTGTTGCCAAACATAACCCGAGAACATCACGTGTATCTCTTGGGTCGATTATTCCATCATCCCATAATCTGGCTGTTGAATAATATGGTGAACCTTCAGTTTCGTACTTATCCAAAATTGGCTTTCTGAAATTTTCTAATTCCTCATCTTCCATAGGAGGTAGTCCTTCTCTTGCTCTTTGATCTTGTTTGACTGTCGTCAATACATCAGCAGCCTGAGGCCCACCCATTACAGAAATACGAGAATTAGGCCACATGAAGAGGAATCTTGGGTCATATGCTCTACCACACATACCATAATTTCCAGCACCATGAGAACCTCCGATAATAACTGTGAATTTTGGTACGTTAACACAGGATACAGCTGTTACTAATTTTGCCCCATCCTTAGCAATCCCGCCTGCTTCGTAGGCTTTTCCGACCATAAATCCAGTAATGTTCTGCAAGAATACCAAAGGGATTCCTCTTTGACCACATAACTCAACGAAGTGAGCACCTTTCAGTGAGGATTCTGAAAAGAGGATTCCATTATTTGCTACGATTCCTACTTTATGGCCATGAATATGAGCAAAGCCACAAACCAGTGTAGTTCCATATCTGCTTTTGAATTCATGGAATCTTGAGCCATCTACGATTCTCGCGATTACTTCTTTGATATTCAGTGGAGTTCGATTATCGCTTGGAATTAATCCTAACAAATCATCAACATCGTGTGCTGGCTCTTCCACTTCTGCGAATGCTGCTGGGGCTAGTTGTCGAGGACCTAAGTTTTCAACAACATTGCGAACCATGCGAAGTGCTTCGCTTTCATCTTCTGCAAAGTGATCTGCTACACCTGATTGCACAGTGTGGACTTCCGCCCCACCTAATTCCTCAGCAGTTACCTCTTCACCGGTTGCTGCTTTGACCAAAGGAGGACCTGCAAGGAAAATAGTACCATTTCCTTTGACAATGATTGATTCATCGGACATTGCTGGGACATATGCGCCTCCTGCAGTGCATGAACCGAGTACTGCGGCAATTTGTGCAATTCCATCACCGGACATCTTTGCTTGATTGCGGAAAATTCTGCCAAAATGGCCGATATCAGGGAATACTTCATCTTGTAATGGCAAGAATGCGCCACCTGAATCAACTAAGTAAATACAAGGAAGGTGGTTTTCATGAGCGATTGATTGAGCCCGTATGTGTTTTTTTACAGTCATTGGATAGTAACTACCGCCCTTTACTGTTGCATCATTTGCAACGAATAGACACTCTCTACCATGGACCATACCAATTCCTGTAACCACTCCTGCTGAGTGTGCTCTGCCATCATATAACTCAAATGCTGCAAGTGGAGATAATTCCAAAAATGCGCTACCTGGGTCAATGATGTGGTCTATTCTTTCCCTTGGCAACATCTTACCGCGTGAATGGTGTCTTTCGACATATTTTCCTCCACCTCCATTACTTGCAACAGAAAGGCGTTGACGAAGAGTTGTAAGTAATGCCTCATTGTGAGACTTACGAGCAACATAGTCAGGGTCACTACGAATGACACGAGTTGGTAATCTATCCATTGCTACCCCTTCAATACAAGCCAAGTCAAACCCGCATTTAACATCAAAGGCAAGAAGGACTCCATGACCTTAATTTCTCAAACTCCGAGAACTAATCGACCAATATCACGAAGGCCTGGGGCTAATCCAACGATGAGTACTGCTAAGACGATTAGTTGACGAAGATGTGTTTGCCTGTTTTCAACTCTCATTTGAACGAACATCCAAGCGATTAAACCAACTAAACAGGCCTTTAGAATAGTGAATAACCAAGCGCCTTCGCCAAATGAAATACCCAGCATTTGGTTGACCTCTCCACCGATTTCTATGACTCCATTTGAGACCGGATGCTTTTCACCATAGCCAAAGAAATCAATCCCCATCATAGTGGCAAATCCATCGACTAACTGTCCGAATACCATTGCAATAACCATTGGTGATGCTAGTAGTGCATTATTTGACAACCTTTCAATCGGGTGATCTTTGACCAATTCCTCTTCAAATTCCCAACTCTTGAGACTAACACCTTCAGGAAGGACTCCTGCATCGAATCCGGTTGATTTTAGTAATCTTGCATCTTCAATTCCTTTTTTGTACATCCAATAACAAACGATTGCAGGAATTCCGATTACGATTAAGATAGGCCATAGAGTAATTTCTGAATTGTTCATGCCACTTTCTTGTTGCCAAGGAGTGATTATGAATTGTCCCCAATGAGATAGACCCATTACAATAGCTGCAACTGCGAAAGAAAACATACCTCTAGTAAGTGCAGGCCAACCTCTTGTCTTTATCAGAATAAAATATAATGCGGTAAATGAAGCCATCAAGCCAATTATTACCATTTGACTACCCATTTGTGGATGTTCTGAATATGCTGGCCGATAGAGCATTGTCCAATGTGCAAATAACAGAAGACCAAGGCTTGAGAAGAGTGTTGTATGCTTTCTTGATTCAGCCGAGAAACCACTATCCAAATCCCATTTTCCTGCAAGGTAGTGAGAAATTAATGCGATCACTACTAGCCATGTGGTAAGGTGTAGGTGGATGACTGGGGAAATGAATAGCCAATCCACTTCACTACTGTAGAAATCTGCATCCTCAAGAACCCTCAATATAGGGGCAAGGCTAACCCAAGCAATCAATGCAAGAGTCATTCTATCATCGGCTGGAAGTTGTAATTTTCGGAATACTGCTTGTAAGACAATTACGCAGATGAACATACTGGATGTGTAAATTGCAGTGTTTTGTGGAGTATATCCTGCATCTCCTGCCACGCCAGCATCTTTGAGAATTGGGTCCCATATTATCGGTTTTAGAGTTTCAACCCATACAACTTCATTGAACAATGTCAACCCGACCGCAATTGCGGTAAAGAGAGCAAGAACCGACCAAATAGCCACTTTTTCTAATGGATGATATTGCTTTGAAGGCAAACAAGGTTTGTGATGAGAAAGAATTTCGTGAATCTCATCAACATCTGACATTTGCTCGCCTCAAGTAATCCTCATAGCCTCTCGGCCATATCCTTTGCCACTGTATAGTCATAATATCAGCAAGAAGGGTTTTGTTTCCGGACTGCATGCAATCAATGGCGTCATTTCTAGATAAATTAAAATAGCAATTCTCCCAAGACCAATTATGACTAACTATGTTTGCCACCACTGCGAAGCCGTTGGACCGTGGTTGTTCTGCATGTGTACTACCGCAAACAGCCCATGTTGCCCTGCGCATGGTTACAAGCGCAAAAGTGATAATGAATGGGTTTGCGAAGATTGTGCCTAATCCAATAACGTAACGTCAGACAAGTGTTGATTTTGAACGTTATTTGATGTGAGGAGGTTTCCAATCTGCATATTCTAGATGAGCTGCTTTTGGCGCACTTTCTTTTTCATCAAATTCGGCTAAACGTTGTGACAACCAAGTGAACCACTCAAATCGAGTATCACCACCTTCTGCTCTATCCCAAGCAATTAGATTTTCACAGACATCATGATGATGTTGTATTAGGCCTGAGAATAGATCGTAAACAATATGAAATTGAAGGTCTCCACGAAAAATCAATGCCCCTAAACTCTCCCAAGTGGTCATCACAGCGAATGCTTGAGGCCACAAATCACCGTGGAATTCTTTAAACTGATCGAAATCATTAATCTCGAGTGGTTGTCTTGAGATTGATGCAACACCTGATGCGAAATCTGGTGATTGAAATAATTCTGCCAAGGATAAGGCGGCGGTACTCCTTCTTGATTTCTTCAATTCTTCAATTTGGAACCAAGAATAAATCGCAGCACCAAGAATAGTTGCTAATCCAATAAGTTCTGCCCATTGTGCTGCAGATGAAAGGTTCATGACCTCTGGTATAAGTCTTAGCCTTAGATTCTTTCCAACGTATAGTTGACTCTTGTGAGTC
>JABIGP010000037.1 GCA_018650105.1 Methanobacteriota archaeon | reverse complement strand
AGTAAACGAAATATTAGTATCGCTATCTAACGTAGCAATAATGTCAACATATGAATTTTCATCTCCTAAAGCACTGGAAGGAATGCCCGCAGTGAAAACAATTTGCTGTGGAATATTCGGCTGTAAATTAGGGTTGGTTTGTGAAGCCGAATCAATATCGAAAGTCCAACCACTTGGCAAATTTGATTCATCCCAAGTTATTGTCCAGTCAGAAGTGGTTGATCCAATTGCTGTGACATCAACTGTAATATCAGAACTAGAACCGGGGGAAATACGCTGGTTTTCACTTGGAATATCAATTCGCACTACGTATGGTTCTACTACTACTAACTCACTGATTACGATATTATTATCCTCTCTTGCTTCTGTGATGTTATTGTTAATATCTAATCTCATCTCAACATAATGAATACCTAATTCGGCAGTAATATCTACGCTAAATGTTTGAGGTCCACCTTCTCCACTTGGTGCGACAGGCTTAACCTCGTCAAATCGCTGTCGCTTTACCTCTACTCCATCGACTAAAATGACAGCATCAACACTATCGTCATTTGTTGCGGTACCAATGTTGGAAAATTGCCCGGTAATTGTTACTTGTTGGCCCGGGTCTACTTGCGCTGGATTGAAACTAATACCTCTGTTATCAGCCAACGGCGCAATATCAGTTGCTCTTTGTGAAACAAGTGTATCTCCTATCAATATGTCAAGAGTTCCATCTCCATCCATATCAGCGACTGCCGGTGCAGCCCATGCTCTATGTGGTAGGGAAAGAGGGCTAGACCAAGCATTTGAGATATCTGCTGAAGCACCACTCTCTCCATCGAATGCCCACAACCGTTTTCCGAATGCAACAATTATCTCCGGAGTTGAATCGCCATTCAAATCCATCCATATTGGTGGCGATACAGCAATTTCATCATTATCAGTTCCAGAACCTCTCTGCATATCTCTAGACCATTCCTTTAGAGGGGTTTGCAAGGAAATGTCGTGGCAACCGGTCATTCCCTTACGATTGAAGTTAAACGATGATTCAGAATACCATGTGACCCAGCACAACCTATCATGTACACCGTCATCGTTGGTATCAACAACTAGTGGCTGTGCATCCGCATATCCGTTTGGTGTTCTGAAGTTGAACACTTCATCTGTTGATGTCATTTCCATTCCAATAAATCTAGCACCTTGGCCACTAGTTCTTCCATTTGCATCTGTTGGAACTGTGATAATCATCTCGGGTGCATCATCATTATCCAATTGAGCAATTACTGGACCTGGTAAGCGTAACCTAGGTGCATCCTCATCGTAATCAGTTCCTTGTATTGCTACTCGCTCCCAATCTAATGAACCTGTAGCCCCATCAACTCGCCAAATCCACATACTTCCAGTACTGGAATCTATTGTAGTTAGAACGACTGCTGTATTAGTAGAATCCAATGCAGCCCATACCGGGTCGCTTGGATGAGTCCCTCTATCAAGAGAAACTTCCCAATCAGCAACAGGTGCAGCGTTTGCAGTTAGCGGTAATGCAACCAATGTTGGATCATTATTATTTTCATCAACCAATGCAAGTACTAATTCTGGTGTACCGTCAAGAGATAAGTCTGCTAATAGTGGCTGGGTAACTGAATAGTGGTCGCTTTGCGAGGTTGGTAAATGTGGACTTGTTATTCCAATTCTGTAGTCTGCATTTGAATAAGACCAAAGTTTTTCGTTATTATGTCCATTTGTCTGCCAACTAGATTCCGTACAAATTAATTCAGGTGACCACAATTCAACAACAAGTGCAGCATCGGTGTCGTAAACCACCGCTATTTCCATGCGGCCATCATCGTCAGCATCAAAGATAACCGGAGTCGACCTAATCGTTCTCGTTTCACCTAAGTTCACCTGCCATGCTGTTTTTGCATCATCGCCTGAAACGATTGTTAATTTGCTATCAAAACCATTTCCATTTGACTCACTTAGAATTAGGACTGCAAATAATTCATTTTCACCGCATCTCTCTTTTGCAGCTTCTGGAGCATTTATTGAATTTGAAAAATCACCGATTACAGAACCATATGCATCTGAACCTTCATTATTATCAAATGCCTGCCAATTGACTATTGGTGAATCAATAATTCCATATTCAATGACATCACTTACATTTCCTTGTCCCGGTCCTCCATTTAATGAATGCAAAGGCATTGTCCCATTGTGAGTTGCAGTTCTTCCATATTGGGCCCAAGGCTGAATCAATTGGTCCCATGGTTGTCCAGATACATTCATCGATTGGGAATTTAACTCAACCATTTGACCTTCTTTTTGGTATGTGATAATCGGTGATAGAGAGGTCAAAACTAAGAGAATTAATGGTAATAATACCACTACTTGTTCCCGTCGTAATGACAGCATGCGCTCTGACATCGAAAGGATGTGGGCAGTGGGGGTTGTTATGGTTATGCATTAATGAGCCTAAAATGCATCAATTTGAATACCTAATAATTATCGCCATAAGGTAAATTTTAGGCACTGATAATTGTTCGCAGTATTGCGTTATCAACAGTTTGAATTAAATAGGGGTCATCGGTGGCGAGAACGAATTCGCACAACTTCTCTCCCGAGGCAACAGCCGGTGAAGGACGGAATGGGGTACTGCGCCCCTCCGCCTCAACCATTGCCATGGGAGAAAAGAAAGCGGAGAGGTGAAAAACATGTATAAAGTCGTAAGCAAGGAGGATACAATTCGTATTCCTGCTGAATATATGCGAAAGGGGCAATCCCTTGACCAACACATTGACCGTCTTGCAATGACCGCTTTTGAAGGTCGTTTCGATGAAGAAAACCGCTTTATCCTAGTCACAAATAACCACAAGCCAATTGGAAGAGGAAGAATCATTCATGGAGATGGTGCAATATACCAACGTGTAAGTTTCGATGCAGTACTTTTCTGCATGGATGATTATGAAATCGTTGAAGGTGCAGTATCAGAAGTCAATGATTTTGGTGCATTCGTACGTATTGGCCCAATGGAAGCCCTATTACACAAGTCACAAATTTTGGAAGAAATGGTCGAATCCAATGTTGGTATGGGATGGATAGAAGGACGAACAAGCGGTCGTAGAATCGGAGTTGGTGATTCAGTCCGTTCTAGAATCGTTTCACTTTCACCGGATACAAGTGATCCACGCCGCTCTAAGATTGGTCTGACAAGTAAGCAACCAGGTCTTGGATGCCACGGTTGGTTAGAAGAAGATGCCAAAAAAGGCTCTGAGTGAGGTGTTTTGATATGGCTAAGAATCCATTTGCATGCGGTGAATGTCACCTCGTACTTTCTGATGGTGTAGACCAATGTCCACGCCACCCATCATCCCGCGTTTCAAGCGATTGGAACGGATACGTAATTATCATGCAACCGAGTAGATCGGAGATTGCAAAAAGACTGCAGGTTGAGCTACCTGGGAAATATGCTCTAAAGGTTAATATCAACTGATAGGAGATGATTGATATGGATATAGTAGACAGAACAGAAAACAAAATACTTAACAGAATTGAAATTAGTTTCAAGTGGCAACATATTGGTAAAGCAACACCTTCACGTAAGGATGTAATGGATTTGGTGAAGACTCTAGAGCCTGGTTCCAATCCTGACTTAATTGTTGTAAAGGATTGTTCTACTCGATTTGGACAGCCATTGACAACTGGAATCGCTTTTATTTATTCAAGTGCAGATGCAATGAAGGTTGAACCAGAATATATTTTCAAGCGCCATGCATCACTGCGTTCAGGTAGTTCAGATGCAGAGGAAGCAGAACAAGAAGGAGGTGACGAATGATGGCTGACGGTCCAAAGTCCGGAGCAAAGTGGTCCAAGTATTCTGTCGCAGATGATGGAACTCTGGTTCGTAACGCAGAATTCTGTCCTTCTTGTGGTCCTGGAGTATTCCTTGCAAATCACAAAGACCGCAAATCTTGTGGTCGCTGTGGACATACTGTTTCTAACGAATGAGTTTCATTGATTCATAGATTGGATAATTTCCAATTGCCATCATTGAATAAATTCCACCACTCCCCTTCTACCTTGAGGCAGTGTATTGGAATCTCGGAATGGTCACAAGTAGTTGGCCGGTCAAGTAATAGAACTTCTTTTCTCCAACCGCAAATTCTCCATGTGTTTGAATCAGAATCCCATGCAGCATATTGTATCGGGCCAGTAATGTCAGTTTGCATTCTCAAAACCGTATCAACTAAGTGAAAAGCCTCACCATTATTGCTACAAACCAATTCATGTAGTTCATTATGGAAGATATTTTCCACTACTGCATCAATGTCAACTTTTTCACTTCGAACAACTGTGCCATCATCTGCATTCAATACTAATCTTCCACCAGCAGCGCACCAAATGTGGATTTCTGAATCATTGAAACTCATGCAAATAGTTTCATCGCTTCTAGGTAATTTGCTGACCATTTCCCAAACAGGATACGGACTTCTCCAAATTTCACTTGAATCTTCATTCAAGCAATAAATTCCTTTGTTCCAAAGTACAAATGCGATGCGCTTTCCATCACTGGCAAGTGCTAATGGTTGAGAATCTAATACTCTGGACCATGTATTACCGGCAGGGTGAAGAGCAGTTTTCAATGATTTTTGTACTCGTAAATCAGCCTTTGATGGGCCCTCGACCAATTTGTTATTCAGGTCAATAGAAGCCATTCTAGCAAGCATTAACTCTGCATCCAACCATGTTGCTACTAGATTATTTCCAACGATGCAGGCTTGCTCAATCGAAATTGGAAAAGGATTAACAGGATTATCTGAATATGACAAGTTTTGATCTAATTGCAATAATTGGCCATCTTGTCCAATTGCCAAATATCCCTCATCGAGTTGCAATATTCTGCTCGGGGAAAATGGCAATTGTGGTGGTGTACTGATTGCCATAAAATCAACTAAACATTCGTCAGTTGTCAAACCTTTGGCGCATAGTAATGAAAAGGCAGTAATAATTGGCAATATACATGGAGGGGCAATATATCATTCTAATAGTGGTCAGTGGCGGTGACATTGCTTCAACAAATCAAGCAGATAAATTACTTGAAATGGGCAATTGGAATGTCCTTGAAGATGTTGAACAAAAAACCGCATATTCGCTCAACAATGTGAGAATGTGGATAATGCCAGACGGCGTTCTCTTCGAAGATGATTTAGACCTTAGATGGCAAAAGGAAACGGGAGAAATTGTCAGCGAGGTGATTTTCCCCTCACGTCATGCGGCAGCAAGTGGTCAAGCATCACTCACAATACATCCGATAGGAATTACCGGTGTAACAGAAGGTGAGGAAATTCGTTATGGGGGAAGAGCAGGAGATGCGCCACCTCCGAATACAAGAATTGCATCATGGTGGAGAGAATTAAACCGCCTGACAAATGCCATCCAAGCCAGCGATGAAGGTAATGATTTGAAACGCTTTGAACTGTCACTTGAAGTAACTCACCATGGACCATGGTTATCATCTCCATCTTTATTTATTGAAGTGGGTTCTACAGCAGAAACATGGCATCATCAAGGTGCTGCAGATTTATTGGCTGGAATAATTTATTCAGGACTTGCTTTGGACGGTGGTTCTGGATTTGGCCATTGGGAAGAGAGCAAAAATTCTGGTGAATTAGTAGTCATTACTTTGGGTGGAGGCCACTATGCACCGAGAGGAAATTTGATTGGACTTAATGAAGGTGCTTGGTTGGGTCATATGCTTGCAAATTATGCATTACCATTCCTTCCTCCCGAATCGGAAGGAGAACCGGTAAGAGGTCAATGGAAAAACTCAATTGATGCCGCAATAAATTCTACAAAGAAATCATTCCCAGGTGGGAAAATAGTGTTTTCATGGGATAAAAAATCGTTCAAAGGATGGCAGCGGCAGGCAATTCGCGATAGAGCTGCAGAATTATCGATTCCATTGCTAAATTCAAAGTCTATTATTGAGATGTTGTAATTGTATTAGGATAGACAAAATACTCAAGAATCGCCGACTCATGCAATAGGTTAGGGTGACATTATGGTAGGATTATTCTCACGCGCAATTGTTGCTACTACCATGAAGATGCCCAAATGGTTTGTTGGTTGGGTATCAAAAAGATATGTTGCTGGGCCAGATTTAGACGGGGCTGTTAAAGTGATGAAACGTCTTCAAAGCGAAGGTGCTTGTTTTACTATTGATGTTCTGGGTGAAGAAATTTCTTCAATGCAAGAAGCGGAATATTTTCTTTCTGAATACGTTAATGTGATTTCAGCCATTTCCGATAACAAATTGGATGCAAATTTAAGCATAAAACCAACAGCATTTGGGTTATTGATCGACAAAAAAGCAGCCATGAAAAATATTGAAAAATTAGTTTCTTTGGCAAATGAACATGATATGTTTGTTCGTCTTGATATGGAGGACCATAGAGTAACAAGCGACACAATTCAGGTAGTAATTGACCTACATGAAAAAGGTTTTACAAATGTGGGTACAGTTCTGCAGGGCAGATTATTTAGGACAATTGATGACATAAACAAGTTGGAAAAAGTCCTGGCTACAAAGGCTGATTATAGAATCTGCAAGGGAATATATCTTGAATCAGAATCAATATCTCATACAAAAAACTCCAAAATAGTTGAAGCCACTAATTCTTGTATTGATAGAATGTTAGACGCAGGCGCCTATACGGCAATTGCCAGCCACGATATCCCCGTAATCGAACATGCATTATCCTCGCTTAAAGCACGTAATATGGGACCAAATATCGCTGATCCAAGAAGTAATGCTTCTCCTCAAAGACATCACAAAGGACCTGGATATGAATTCCAAATGTTGCTTGGAGTAAGAGGGCCTATGCGTAGAAAATTGTCAAAACAAGGTCATAGAACAAGGGTATACATTCCATATGGAGAGAAGTGGTATGAGTATAGTATCAGAAGATTACAGGAAAATCCTACAATTGGAACTCAAATTGCTAAGGCATTTATTATGCCTTGGACTAATAGACCCTGATTATTTTTCAAGGAATGCAACTAATGTTCCACCGAATAACGGATTAAATGCAATGTGATAAGTTTCTGTTTTGGATTGTATCAGATTAATCCACGAGTTAAAACCTTCAACAGCCGCCATTCCAGCCTTGTCATTTTCGTCAATATCTCCTGCTGGAACATGTGGCTCTAAGGTAAACAATATCCCTCCCGAATTCAGCAATGGCAACATTTGTTCAACTTGATGAGCAAGTTTTGTTCCATTACAATCAACAATAATAACATCAGCTATCGGTTGTATTGGTGAATCTCCTACTTCTATTCCAGATTTGGAAGCAGCGTTCCAAGCATTGGTTTCAGCGATTAATGAATCAAGTTCCCCAACGACAATTTTGGTCCAAGTTTCAGCCTTGTATCTAGTCATCAAACGATGAATAATCACCCCGAATTTTGCTCCATTCTCGACAATATCATATCTTATTGGCTGCCAATCATCTTGCTCTATTAAATCAAAAATCCAAGCTGAACGGTGCCCTATTCCCCCTCCAATTTCAATAATTCTTTCAGGTTTTATCCTTCCAATTGCATCTCTTAAGCGGCGGATCACTGATATTGACCAAGTGTCCAAGCCCATGTGGGATAATTGTGCTGAAATATTGGCTGCGATTGCAGGTTCGTCACGGCTTCTATTTTGGTCTGGAGATAGTATTGAAGACAACACTTCGCCCCTTGAGAGCGCATTTACGTTCTCGTCTTCAGACATGTTTTGCCCTCTCATATCTTACCTTTCAAGCCTCGTATTTTGAATTCATCTCAAGCGGTGGCTTCAAACATGAGTTGCATGGCGCTTGTTAATAGGGGTCAACATGGAAGACGACTGGGATGAAGAGGATTACGAGGTAGAAGAAGTCCTCGAAAATGCGACTCATTGTTCAGAATGTGATGATGTTACTGGCCATGAGATCCTAAAGGAGAAGGCAAAGGGTGACGGCTTTGATTATTTGTTAAAGTGTGAGGACTGTGCAAATGTCCACACCTTGCACATTAGGCCACCAGCCGTCATTAAAGTAGCATTTACTCTAACCGATGGACCTGAATCAGAAACTATTCAATTAGAAGTTGACGAGGATGAAGAATTTATCGTGGAAGATGTTTTTGAAGAAGCGGATATGCTATGGAAAATTAATCAAATATTAATCGGCGAAGGTAGAAAGACCAAATTTGCACTTGCAAAGGATGTCAAGGGTATTAATGCAATACGCACAGATATGGTCCGAGTAAAACTCACCATGACAAGAGGTGAAGAATCGGAAGCAGATGTTCTAATTGTTCCCCAAGAAACTACCTATACCGGTGGTAACTTGTTAGACCACAATGATTCAACTTGGAGAATTCGTGCAATTCATACCGGTTCTGGCAGAACTATGAAAGGTACAGTAAAGGCATCAGATATCAAAAGAATGTACTTGCATGAACCTCCACGTCCAGAATACTTCGCTCCACGCACTCCAAGAGAAAGAAGACAGGCCTGGAAAGAAGGTCGTTTGGGATTCAATCCAAATCCAGAACGTCCTGTTGGTGATATAAAGAAGGGTGTACAACCTCCTACCAAAAGGAAAAAGCGCCCTCGAAACTGATTATTGTTGTTGATTTGCCGCCACTAGTAGTTGGTCCATTTGCAATAGACCATAGCCGTAGTGATTATCGTGGTTATTTTGGTCCTCAGATTTCTTTGCACTATCCATCATATATTGCTTGATATTATTTATCGTACTTGCACTTCCCTGACTACCGTTGGCTGCAAGTTCAGGATTATTCTCTAGCAGTAAGGCAATTGCACCTGTGACAAATACTGTTGCAGCACTGGTTCCATCTACTAGTGACCAAGTACCTTGATTGTTGATTACTGGAACTCTATATGCAGGTGCCACAATTTCTGGTTTCTTATGTGGGTCATTGCGTGGAGTTAATATCGGCAGTGGCCAAAATCTCCCATTGTTATCTCCAACACTTGAACCAGACCAAATCGTTCCACTAGAGGTAACTCCTCCAACAGCAATTACAGCAGTTTCACTCGCCGGTGATGCAACATCACCATCATCATCTTGCCCGTCATTCCCTGCAGCAGCAACAACTACTATTCCCTTGTCAATTGCATCATTTGCAGCATCACCGGAATCTCTACCGCTTTGCAAAAAGAATGGTAATGCACCAGGAGCTCCACCCAATGAAAGTGAAATAATGTGTGCATTGTTCTCCACACACCAGTCAATTGCTTCAACAACATCAGAATCTGAGCCCGAACCATTACTTTGCAAAGCTTTGGCAACCAGCAACTCCACATTTGGTGCAATACCTTCAATCCAACCATTTGCTACTAAGATACCAGCCATACTTGTTCCATGGCCATGGTCGTCATATGGCTTTGAGTTACCGTTTACAAAATCCATCCACCCTACGAGATTTATTCCTTCTAAGTCATCATGTGATTTATCAATTCCAGAGTCTACGATGCACACTCTAATTCCTTTACCAGT
>JABIGP010000139.1 GCA_018650105.1 Methanobacteriota archaeon | reverse complement strand
GCCGGAGGAGATAGAATTACTCGGTTTGCCAACACATCCCGATAACCATCTCTCTCAACAATAATGTCAACTCTTGCTAATCCGGGGTCTAAATGTTCCAAATAGAAGTGCCCGTTCTCATCACTTAGTGTTTCATTTGATTTCCAAGTCATTCCATTATCCCATGAAATGTGTATTGTAGCATTGGCCAGTGGCTCACCCTCATCATCGTAAATCATGCCTTGGAATACTGCTGACTCATCTGGTGCACCCATACTCATTCGGTAAACAAATTCATCAGGGCGAATTAGACCAGATTCGGGAGAGGCGTAATCAAGACCATTTAGGAATCCAAACATGCAGATGAATAATATGAATACAGCAATCGCCCTTCCCATACCATGCATAACTGGGTCGCGTATGGTGATAATCGCAGAAGATGATGAGAAAGTCATCGCCCCGGTAGGTTCGGATAAACCGGTTAACTCATCGATATAATCCAGTTTTTCTTCAACTGGTTCAAAGGGGACATCCTCAATATCGCCCTCTGCCATAAATCAACTTATGATGGACTACTTGATAACAATACGCGAACCAGATTTGGCCAACAATTTGGCGATTTCTGCTTCTGAAACCCAAATAGTCATCTCAACGCTACCGTCATCCAATAACAAATAATCTGTTACCAAGCCGGCATTGTGTAAATCTGAAACATAGCCTGCAACCGCTCTTTCTTTGGCATAATCTTCGGGTGGCAAAATTAGCAACTGAAGTGGTGGGCCAAATAGATAGAACAATATTCTGTCCTTCAAATTCTTCATTCCTTCACCACTATGGCTTGAGATTAGTATCGGTTCAGGTAATGCCAATGCCGCTACAGTTGCCTTCGCCTCCTCAAGTTGTTGCGGGCTTGCTTTGTCTATTTTTGTCAGTACGATCATTATCTGTTGTTTTACCGACATCTCATCATTACGCCAAGGGAAATCATCGTCTAATTCTTCACCAAATAATCGCTCGAATACTTCACGACGGCTGGTGAATAATTTTCTCTCTAGTTCAAGTGGAGAATCACTTGCATCAGCCAATATTAACAATAAATCACATTCTAATGCCTCTGAAAGAGTTGCCCGAAATGCTTCCAGTGTGGCATTTGGTAATTCGTCAATGAACCCAATAGTATCTGCTAACAAGACCCTCGGACTTGCTTCAAGTCTGCCTATGGTAGTTTCAAGTGTTGAAAATAATTTGTCCTCAACCAATACTTCCTTTCCTGATAATGCAAGGAATAATGATGACTTTCCAGCATTGGTATATCCTGCTAATCCAACGGTTTGAGCACCACTTCGGCTTCGCTGCCTTCTGCGTTCTGACTGAGCATTTGCATGGCGACGTTGTCGCTTTGCCAAAGTTGCTAATTCACCGTTAAGGTTGTCCATTACCGCTTGTAGTGCAGTTGCACCACCAGCACCATATCCAGCCCTTTCACCAGAAGTTTGCAGATTAGCTAATTCTCTTAGAATGGTTCTATCCGATTGTAATTGTGCAATTCTAACTTGAGTTCTTGCTTCCAATGATGAGGCGTGAGACGTGAATAGAGATAGTAGAAGTCTAACTCTATCCCAAACTTCTACCTTCACAGCATCGCTTACTGCAACTAATTGTCTCGGCGTAGCATTATTATGAATTAATACAAGGTCAACAGATTGCCAAGGATGACCTTCAACTCTTGATGATAATTCATCAGCAACATCTTGCAATCGACCCTTTCCAAAATATCCACGCGGATCTTCTCTTCCCGTTTGGATTAATATCTCAACGATTTCAATTCCCATCGTTGCTACCAAAGCCTCAAACTCGCGGCTATTTTCTCCATCTCTTACCATGAGGATGGCTTTACGACCTTGATGATTTGTACGAGCCTCACCTAAGATTACACCACCTGCTCCTGCGAGCAGGGAATTGTCAACCTTGTTTGGCCCCCCCATGGTTAGGGCCTTGGGCCATCCTCATAAGAGCCCGCCCCTAGCATCTGTTCATGGGCGAGATGCATCATGCAACCATTGAATGGCAAGGCGATGTCGCTCTTGCTACCACTTTTCTCGCCGCTGCTTCAAGACCTAATTGTAAAGCAAAAATGAGTGAAGAGAATGGAGTTGCTAAACTGGAAATTACAGTTAGCAATCCTGACTTGCAGACAATGAGAGATATTGTTGACGAATTGCTTATCACACTATCTGACATTGAAGATAATGCTTAGAGTATAGTTTTCGGTACGAGCACTAGTATTGATTATAGATAATCTCGTGCTCATACCGACCATTC
>JABIGP010000101.1 GCA_018650105.1 Methanobacteriota archaeon | reverse complement strand
TCAAGGAATATAATCTCCTTCAAAGTGTAAAGCATCAGCTTCCATCACAGTTTCTTCCATGCGTAGGACTGTGACATCTATTCTTTCACTGTCGTGGTATGCTTGTCGTAGTTCATGAAGAAGGCTTCTTTGTACATCTTGGTGGTTCTCTCCATATAGGATAGAAAGGTGGTGGATTTTCTCCCCACTTACCAAAGCGATGTACTCGACAACCCACTCCTTTAGAGGAGTCTCCTCCTCCCATGTTATGTCTTCCCATGTTTCTGCCATTGTATTATAATCAACTCCTACACTTATCAAAGATGCGGTTCAATGCATCGTTTAACGCCGGTTTCCGGCAACTAATTTAGTGATTCGGTAAGATTGAAGAACTAAAATTAATTATTTTTACGCATTTTTACAATTAATGCGAATCCAATGAAGATAAATGCGTAAATAAGTATTGAATTGTCAATCAGATCGGAACCTCCTTGAGTAGAAATCTCATTATTGCTCTTATATTCAACAACACCAAATGTTCCAATTGTTCCGTTTTCAAGTTGTGAAGTAGTTGGTTCGTGGATTAATAGTACGCTAAAAAACTCATTTCCAGGAGTAAATGTCACCGTGAAATCTTCAACACAAGTTGTTGTTTGAGCAGACAATAAATTGATTTCTGAAATAATAGTTGAACTATTGATATCGCATTCGGCGATGGCCATTAGAACCCTATCTCTTGTATCGCCACCTGGATTGTCAAAACCATCGGGAACAATTTTTTGATGCTGAACAATCATTATCGTCAATTGGCCATCAATGATTGAATTATTATCAATCGCCTTTGCAGAGGCTGTCCAAGTATCATTGTCCTGCAGAATATCAAGGCTAAGACGAGTATATGATTGTCGCTTTATTTCTTCATCTAGAATGTCCAAGTTGACATCAGGCCAAGATTCAGGGCCAACTCTTAACGCCCCATCCTCCACAATGAATGTAGGTGTTGAGCCTAAATTTGGGTGAGTGATTAGTAATCTGTTTATTCGATTTTGAGCGGCAAGAGGCTGAAAAGCATCAATATCATCACTTGGATGGTAGGCAACCATGGCAATTCTAGAACCATGCGTATTTGCAAAGTCCGCTAAATAAGGGTCAATTTCAGCACAACTTGGACACCAAGTAGCAGTATATTCCTCGATTAGTAAACTACGACCTCCATCAACTGTTTCAATTTGATTTTGAGTTTCTGAGGAAGAACTGGTCGCAATTGGCATTTGAACAGCGATTAACATCACTGAAAGAATCACAAATGCGCTGAAGCGAGCGTGATTGATTGCCATCAAACACCGCCACATAGCCCGACCCCTTCATCCCTTTGATTAATCGGCATTACAAGAGGAGAGTTCATCAAAGAGAGGTGAACGAGCCTAACTTGAGCAGGAGGGGTAATTGTGGCCGACCAATGGATTGAGAATCACAAGCGTGACACATGGAGGCGACAAGCCAAAGCCAGTGGTTATAGAGCACGTTCCGCTTTCAAACTCAAGCAAATTCAAGACCGTTTCAAACTAATAGACACAGGAGATGTAATTCTTGATGTTGGTTGTTTCCCAGGTGGTTGGGCGCAAGTTGCAGTAGAACTTGTAGGAGAAGAAGGAGTGGTCATAGGCGTGGACCTTGAGGCATGTCAACCAGTAGAGGGTGCAAGTCTATTGGTTGGAGATATCACCGACCCGCATACACAAGACCGCATCCTTGAACAATTGGATGGTAAAACATTCAACAATATCGTTTCAGATATTTCACCTCACATCACTGGAAAATGGGATATGGATCAGGCTATTGCGATGACTTTGGTTTCCGAAGTGTTTGACTTTGCGCTTCCATTTTTATGTAAGGGTGGACATTTTATCACAAAATTATTCCAAGGAGTGGGAGTTGAGGAATTGATTAATGCGGTAAAACCTCACTTTGAAGATGTTAGACGTTTTTCACCTCATGCAAGTAGAAATTCATCTTCTGAAGTGTATTTGATTTGTCGCAGGCACCAACCAGGTGCCACAGCAGATGTTACTATCAGAGATATTTATGAATTTGAATTGAACAAAAAACTCGGAGGAGATGATATTGAAGATGGTCCTGAAATCATCAAATCTTCCTTTTCAGTTCGTAAAAAGAAAACTAACTGAAGATTATTACAATTATTTGTTGTAATGCATTGGCTTGATAATGGTTAAGCAAATTGCTTTGTTTTCATGGCTGGAATCAATAGGATACACCAAACGGAGAAAATGCGCCAAATGTCAGCACGACAAATGGTTGCAGATTTGAGAGCGAATAGAGCAGTAGGCAGAATAGAATTAGTAGTTCTTAGAGTCTATCCGCGTAGAATGGTTTCAACAAACCGCTACACGGGTCCAGTAGCCGCTGCATGTGGCAGGGATGAAAGCGGAATTGTAGGAATTGTTTTGTGGGATGAACAAGTAAAAACTGTGCAAACCGGAGATATAATTCGTATAGAATATGGTTGGTGCCGTGAAAGAGAAGGTGAACTTGTTGTTAGTACGGGTAAAAATGGTAGACTAACAGTCCTTGACCGCTAAGCAAGAATATGTTTTTGACAGTGAAATTGAGCCGATTTGTCACGCAACCATAAAGAAGGGGAGGGCGTGGGCGACTTTGTTCCTGAGGGGTTATTATGACTGAGAGAGCTAAGAACTGTACCGCTTCTGGTGTGCCATTGGTAGAAACCGGATCAACTTCATTCCCATGCCCAGGCTGTACCGCTCCAATCGGTCGCAGCCCAAGATGCAGAAATCAAGGGGTCTTGTACAACTGCCCTGCGTGTGGATATCAAGGTCCTTGAGGTGTTTTGAATGGGAATGGTAGTAATGACATACAAAATCAACCCCGACTCTGAAGTCGAAAATGTTGATGCAGATGCAATCGCAACTCAAATCAGTAGCATGGCTACTGAAATATACGATGTTCAAAGCGTTGAGGTAAAACCTCTTGCTTTCGGTCTTAAATTCGTGCAAGTTCACGTCACAATGAATGACGGAGAAGGTCTTGCAGATGCCTTTGAAGGACAAATGTCTGAAATTCATGGTGTCGGAGAAATAGAAGTTCTTTCAATGGGACTAATTTGATTAATTTCTTCCATCAATTATTGATTGGTAGTAATCTTATCTCAATGATTATTGTCGTTGAGATATATTGTAACTATAGTTACTTATTCAACTCTTCTCAGATTTGAGAAAGAGGGCATTGCATGAATTCTCTGAGTAGAGTTGTAGCATAACTTCCAGATGAAAGAGTGAAGCGGAATCTAATGCAGGCACCTTCTGGATGCCAGCGACTATTTTCTGTAGGTCCAGCAATCCATTTCTTGCCCATTGTGTCATCAGCAGCGATTGGAACAGTATCTACACTAAATTCACTAAAACCAGTTACTAAGGCACGTCGGGTTCCCTTTGAGGAGAGCCTAGATATTGCGGTGACATCCCAAGAAATATCTTGCAGGTCCATTTCTTCAATAGCATCCATTTCAATTTCTCCAGATTTACCTTGACATGTCCTGATAATACTACCTGGCAAGGGACCGGTTGGGGTCAATCGTCCCAATTGGCAATTTCTAGTAATTCTTGGAAGAGTTCTTTCTTCAATTAGTACACAACTATGTGCATTCAGTTGTCCCTTTTCATCTATTCTTCCAACCAAATCTCCTGCTACAGGTATCGAAATAGGCAACCCTGCCTCAATTCTTCCATACAATGATTTATTGAAAACAACGGATTGAATTGCGTGAACGGTCATCAGTTGCAAATTGGTTGGTAGTTTTTTGAAAGAACCAACCCAGTCATCGGGATTATTCACAATATGTTCCAACATTTTTCTTTCGAATCCCAACCATTTTGGTATATTTTCTAATGCTTCAGCATTTGGACCATTAGTTCGTATATTTTCTCTAAAGCTAGCAACATCTTCGCTTTCGCTATATCCTGGCATTGAAAGATATGTCATTACAGCATCCTTCCAGCGCTCATTGACAACATGTTTTCCTACTTCGGCAGTTACTGGCCGGCCTGAGCCAAATCGCTGTGGTCCGATCCAATTTGGAAATAAATTAGCACCAATTTTTTCGGCCATTTCATTTTTTATCGTTTCAACTTCAGCGAGAGCATCTTCTTCGTTCATCGGGCTACCGTCAGAATTAGCACAACCTCTAACAACAATTGTGAAACGATTTCCTCTGTGGTTGCCCAATCCAATTTTTTGATGGGTGCGGCCTAGTACTTGGATGGAAACATCCGGCATTTCCAGTTCAGCAACCTTCTTTTGAGGTGCATCGATTACGAATAATTGGCTTGTTACCGCTCTTTTGTCTTTAGTACCTGCAAAAAATATCCGATTTCTAGGAATTTTCAATTCACGAGAAAGGTTGGTGCAGAATCGATTAGTTTCCCAATTTGTTAAAGTAACAATTGCAGCAGTAAATCTTCCCTTATTATCTAATTTTACGCTA
>JABIGP010000159.1 GCA_018650105.1 Methanobacteriota archaeon | reverse complement strand
TTCTTAGATTACTCAGTTTTACTCCTGCGCCCAGATTAACTGCACTACCCAATATTGAATCTCCGACATAATTGAAATGAGGTGCTTTCGCACCAGGTAGTAGAATTGAATGTTTTACTTCAGAACAATGTCCAACAACTGCATCGCGACAAATCCACGAGTTTTCTCGAATATATGCAGCATGGCGAATTTGTGCATTTGCGCCAATATAACAAGGGCCAATGATATGGGCACTAGGGCCGATAACTGCTGAAGGGTCAATGAAAATCATTCCGTTAGAGTCATCAAATGTTGCTGAGCAGGTGCTAATGTCTAGGCTTTCTTGTCCTTTGCAGTGATCGAGTAAAGCCAATAATTGCATTTTCAAACAATTATCACCATTTGGCTGGAGAATATGCCAAGCCGGTTGCGAAATTGAAAATGATGGTGTGCCCATTTCAGATTCGTCAAGGCTCGGAAAGAGTTTCTTAGCCGAAGTAATATCAGGCCATTGCATAAACAGCCCTAAGGGTCAATCTTCAAAGAACTTGGTATTCAAGCAGCAGTCAAATGATAGATTCTTTTTCCCGTCGTATTATCTAATTTAAATCCGATGATGTCTGCCAAATATCGTGGAATGAATAATCCAATTTTTCGAGTTGTTAACCCATGATTACGCATTCTTTTTTCATTTGATAGAAAACTAACAATATCTGCAGCACAGCATCCTGGTGAAATTCCAACATAATCAATAATTTCAAGTTTTAATCGATTTAATCTCGCTTCTTTCTGGGAACCTTTTCCTCTCATCTTAATCAGTATATATTTTGTCAAAGATAGTATATTAACCGGCCAAGGGGATTCCAAGGGCTCCCTACAATTTCAGTGCTATCAAAAGACTGTGAACCAAGAGATTGACCCCCATTTGTTAAGAACCGTCGGAGTGGCAGACTATTTGTCTGCTGGCCCGAAGTCATTAGGACTGAGGAGGACCAGAGGCGGAGGACCACCTATGGGAATAGCACAGAAACTAGCATCCAACCAAAAACAAGTAGCCATTTCTGAATTTTTTGAAAAGAATAAACATTTCCTTGGTTTTGATTCTCTCGCCCGTTCACTAATCACTGCTGTGAAGGAATCAGTAGACAATTCACTTGACGCTTGTGAAGAGGCGCGAATGCTACCTACTCTAAAGATTCAAATTAGTAAAATAGATTCTAAGAAAGATATTATTGAAATGAAAACTACTGATAATGGACCTGGAATTCCGCAAAAAAGTGTTGAGAAGGTATTCGGGCAACTATTGTTCGGTTCAAGGTTCCACGCTATTCGCCAATCAAGAGGTCAGCAAGGAATAGGAATTACTGGCGTTGTAATGTATAGTCAATTAACTACCGGCACCCCTACACATGTGCGCTCAAAAATCGCTACTGAGCCAACAGCATCTGTGGTTGACATCGGCCTAGACACCCGCAAAAATAAAGCTACAAAATCTAATTCGGGTAGAGAAATATGGCAAACCGACAGTGGCGAATTTGTAGAACATGGGCTTGAAATTACTTGCAGAATGAAAGCGAAGTATCAGAAAGGGCGCCAATCCGTTTGGCAATACCTGCGAATGACTAGCATCGTCAATCCTCACGCCGATATTACATTCATTGACCCTGAAGGCGAAGTTCATCATTGGCCAAGGGTGACTGAAAGATTACCCGGCAAGGTTGAGAGTATCAAGCCTCATCCTCATGGAATTCACCTTGGCCAATTACAACGAATGTGCAATGAATCTCAAGATTCTCGAATGACTGTTTTCTTGAGAGGAAGTTTTTCTGGAGTTTCGTCTCGTTCTGCCAAGGAACTATGCGAAGCGTCTGAAATTGATATCAAGGCCAAACCCAAGAGCCTCAAACCAGAACATGTTAGAGCGCTATTAGAATCAATGCAGGGCGAGAGGACTATCGCTGGCAAACCTGTAAAACTTCTCAATCCACCCACTAATTGTTTATCTCCAATCGAAGAAATGCTCATCAAAAAAGGCCTTTCAAAAACGATTGATTCCAGATATATCGTCACCATGACAAGGGCTCCTTCCGTGTCTAATGGTAACCCTTACCAAGTTGAAGTTGGGTTAATTTTTGGCGGCTCAATGCCTGCTGATAAGCACGTTGAGGTATTACGATTCGCCAATAGAGTTCCTTTGATGTACCAACAGGGTGGCTGTTTGCTAACCAAAGCCATTGAAGCGGTTAATTGGAGACAATATGGACTTGACCAAGCGGGTGGAAAGGGTCTACCCAAAGGTCCTGCTGCAATACTTGTTCATCTTGCCAGCACCAATGTTCAATTCACTTCTGAAGCAAAAGAAGCACTGGCCGAAAATGGCGAGGTAATGGAAGAGGCAAGAAAAGCCATAATGGAAATGGGTAGAGGTTTGAAAAAGCATCTACAAAAGAAGAAAAAGATGGCTAAAACGCAAGAAAAGTTTGAACTTATCAATGACATTTTACCGGCGATCGCTGAAAAATCCGCCCAAATTCTTGAACGCCCAATTCCCGAATTATCTGGTTCAATTACCAAGATTATGTCAGCGGTAATCAGTGAAACACAAACAACTTGGAATAAAGAAACTAAGATGACCGATGTCGAAATAGTATTATTCAATTATACAAGTAGGGCGCGTTCATACACAATTTTGTGCACATGGCCTGAGAAATTTGGTGCTAGTCTTGTCAATAATGAGATGGGTGGCAGAAAAGAAGCAACTGGTGTTTGGGCGTGGAAACTTGCCACCCTAGACCCTGGTGAAAGGGTCACTCTCAACTACTCCTTGGACGGATTAGAAAAAGGCGATTGGACTGAAACAGATGTTTTCTATCGTGGTTCTCAAGAAGTAATAGGTGCTACAAAGATGGATGAGAAATTCTTGGAAGAGATTCGTCAACAAGAAAAAGCACTGAAGGAAGCAGGGATTGTAAGCAATGAGAGTGAAAATTTGCAAGAGGATGTCGCTGAAGATGCTGAGGGAATCCCAATGGATAAACCAACTGTTGAAGCCCCCGAGGGCCAACAGACCTTGTTCGGAGGTGAGAATTGATGGTACGAAGACA
>JABIGP010000222.1 GCA_018650105.1 Methanobacteriota archaeon | reverse complement strand
TAAGATTCCAAAAGATCGTATCTTACCTGGAGTAAAGGGACTTAGAGGGCCATTCTCATGCCTAAACAACGCTAGGTTTGGAATCTCATGGGGCGCCTTAGGTGCTGCAATGGCTTGTTTTCATTCAGCAAAAACTTACACTCTATCTCGTATTCAATTTGACCACCCAATTGCATCTTATCAATTGGTACAGAACAAGTTGGCTTGGATGTTAAGAGAAATCACAAAGGGTCAATTGCTGGCATACCATCTTGGTAAGAAGAAGGATGATGGTACATGGTTCCCAGAACAAATTTCATTGGCCAAGATGAATAATGTAGACATCGCATTGGAAATAGCTAGAATGGCTCGTGACATGCATGGAGCAAATGGAATCCTTGATGAATATCCAATTATGAGGCACATGGCTAACCTTGAGTCTGTAAAGACCTACGAAGGAACTCATGACATTCATAATCTAATTCTTGGAAGGTACATTACAGGTATCCAAGCATTTACAAGAGACCTTGATTCCTAATCACAAAAGGAATTGAGCAATTCCAATAACCAATCCCAGAATTGGGAAACCTATGTTTTCAAGTTGGCTTCTTGCTGAAGAAATCGCAGTAAGTTCAGTACCCTTTTCTAATCGTGGTTTGAATCCAGGAGATTTTTCACCTATAGCATACAATATTGAATTCTGTAATGTCTTATCGACTTGTGGATCATGAGACATTTCTTCATTTGTCCTTGGCTTGACCATTCCCATTACATAACAAGGGTCTCCAAGTTTCAATCCCCACAAAGTCCATCTATGTCTCAATACCTTTTCATTGGCTATTAGCATAGAGAAAATATTACCAAATAAATTTCCAAGATTATGATGATGGTTACATTCCCACTGTATCAAATGCTCACCAAATTCGTTATTGTTTCTAAAAGAACCAGTTACTATCATTATTCCACCGGTTCCATCGTGTAATGTAAAATCAGTTCCTCCTTCATCAGTTCTAATCGTCCTCCAATGTCTAGAAACCTCTTGACGCATATTTCCATTAGAATCTCTAACCATTCTCCTTTGTTCCACTTCAATTTCATATTTCCAGTTCCAAGATACCAAATCGGCAACAGATTTGGAAAGGTCTCCATCAACATGTAGAATTGATGGTTCATAAATACCATTTCTTACCTGTCCAACAAGTTCTGCATTTCCAACCGCTACTGAACGAATAATTGAGGTAGGGGTGTCTTGCATGGATTGAAGACGTTTCATTGAAAAAAATCCAATTGCCAACCAAATTATAGATACAATCAACATTATTGGAAATTTGTAAAATACTTCTTGTGTATCTTTTATCATGAATAATTGAAGTGTCATTAAGCAGAATGCGATTAACATCGACGTTCCTTGATTTGAAAAAACAGGAGGAATTGGGGTCCCAATTTTGTTTGGATGTTCAGCGATTAATTCTGAAAAGGCATCCGGATGATATCTTTTTTCAAGGTGCCAATCTTGAGGCAATGGTGCTGGAAATACCCATGAGCGTAAATCTTTTTCAGGGCGGTGAATTCTTTCCCTATTCCAAAAAGAAACCAATTCTGTACCCCCCATCTCACTTTGCCATGCAACCTCGTTAGGGCGCATCTTTTTGCGAATATTATGCAATTTTACTTGTAATTGACTTGGGGCTGAAAATCCAACAAGTAGTATTCCAAAAGCAGAGATTATTGGCATCACGATAATTATTCCAACAGTGATGATGGCAATTCCAATGAGAAATAATATCCAACCAAAAATTCCCATTGGCAGCGTAAATCCAAACATGCCGCCATCAAGTTCAACATTTTGCTCTTGCGCGTCCATGAATATGGTTCTGTGGCTTGGTCCTTAAGTTTGACCAGCAATAGTTACATTATACTGCAGGCAGAATCCCTATTTTTGACAGTCCAGTCCAAACAGGGTTGAGGAATTCCGGAAGAATTCTATGGCGAATATACACTGCAGCAGCGAGAGATATCTTCTGTACCTTGTTTAATTTGACTCTCTTCGTGAAGACGTCACCTTGTTGCTTTTCGATTTGTCGAAGTATTTTATCATAGAAAGCGATCATTGCTGCTGGAGAATATCTAGTTCTTCTTGGAAGTAATGGAAGCAATTGCCTCGCTTCTTCCAAATATGTTCTTGCTCTCTTTGCGTAAGCTGAACAGTACGGTTCCCATTTCATGTTTAGTACAACCTTTCCATCAAGTTCAGATTCTGTTAGTCCATTTGCTTCTAATTCGTTTAATGGAAGGTATACTCTATCCCTTGCGATATCTTCTCCAACATCACGAAGAACATTTGTTAATTGCATGAAAATACCCCAAGATTCGGCATATTTTTTCGCCACAGGGTCTTCATATCCGTATATTTCAATGCACATAAGACCAACAACAGATGCAACTCTGTAGCAATAAACATACAATTCATCAAAGGTTCGGTACCTGTTATTGTAAAGGTCATCTTCCATACCTGAAATCAAATCGTCAAAGACAGTACGAGGAATAGAATATCTGTTAACAGTATCCTTTAGTGCAAGGAATACAGGGTCAGTTGAATATACATCAGTATATGCAGTTGATAATTTCTTTCGGAAAAAGAATAACTGAGTTATTTTGTTTAGGTATGCTTCTTGGTCTAAGATTGTCCCTTGTTGTTGCAAACTTTCTAATTGCTCTCGATATGCAACAGCCTCAGGGTCAGTTTCACCCATTCCACCTGGGAACTTGTCAGCCCAATCACCATCGGCAATATCATCTGCTCTACGGCAGAATGCATAGACTGCACACATTGCCAGTCTTTGTTCATCTGGCAAATATTTGAATGAATGATAAAAGTTACCTGCTTCACGCATAGTTAACTCTTCACAGTAGCGGTATGCTAGTTTCAATAATTCAGCAGGAGGCCTCTGTGACCAAATAGGAGCATCAAGGTGAGAAAATGGGTCTACCAATTCATCAGCCTCGCCAACAATTCCAATATATGTAGCACCTTCACGAATTGCCTCCATTGCAGTAACACTTACCGCTTTGACGGTATCTCTTGCTAATGTTACACCGGCTCTTAGCATATCTAAGGTGGTCATTTGGTTGCGATCAATAGCCGAATTATTGGAAGTTGCACCACCCTTTAGGGGGAACATCAAATCCAGTGGTTTTCGGCGTTCTAGCATGTGGCTCACTCACACTGGCCAGTTCATTGGTTAAGAGTCTGACCGTTATCTGACCATTACTTCAACGGGCGATTTTATTCTAATCGAAGTCAAATTACTTTGCTTAATTTTTCAAACATCTTTATTTTTCTTGAGTAAGCGATCTACTCCACCTGGGATTATTAGAGCACGAACTATCTTTCCAGCATATGACTTAATTTCACTCCGAGTGACTTTTATTCGTTCTTCCGAATTCAACACATTACCTGTTCTCAGCAACGTCACAGTACGCTGGCCAATCAGTACCGGCAGCATACAAGATGCCTTGAGTCGAAGTTGCTTGTCTGGTAGCATACGAATATAGTCAACAGCAGCATCTAAATGGTCATTTGTGAGGTCTAAATATGAATCATATAATGGTCTAAAATTATCGATATTAGATTGGTCCATTAGGTCCTCAGGTTTCAGATTATGTTCCTGCAATGACTGCTGAGGGATATAGCATCTACCGAAACGCAAATCTTCAGGAATATCGCGTAAAATATTTATCATTTGTAACGACTTTCCAAATCTAATTCCTTTCTCCAAAAATTCCTCTTCCTTTTCTGAAGGTAAAGAGATTAAATGAGCCAAAGAAATCTTGCTCCAAAATACTCCAACACTTCCTGCAACACGATAGGCATAATCGTCTAATTCTTCTTCTGATTCTAATGCTGAAATACTTCCACCTTCCTTAGCGGTTCCAAAGCGTTCAAGATCGAGAACTTGTCCATTCACAATTATCTCTAAGCACTCTAACATAAGTTTCTGGTCATCCTTACTATAGACTTCAAGACCTGCTACGACATCTTCCACATTCCTAAGTAATTCAGCCTCATCGTTATTGGTTTGAATCTCTGCAATTTCAGAGAAATCAGGTAAAGAGGAGGATCGCCCCTGGGCTACATCATTGTAATCTTTCAAGATATTGAGCAAAACCTCGGTTTCTCCATGTTTAGAATCCGCAATAGTATCGGCAACACGAGCCAGTAGGTATAGCAATCCAATTTGGCCGCGAACCTTCTTTGGAAGATATTTCAGAGTCGGGTAAAACGAGCGGGAAGTTGCCTCTAGCAAGGCGTCGATTTTTGGGTTAATCAGCACCGGCATTTTATCCCCTCATTTTGCCGGAATAGTTCTCTGTTCTTGACCCTGTGGGAGGCAATTGGTATGTATTGCTGATTTAGTGATTGTAGTTTTGTATTATTCGTTAATGATTTTACGGTTTGAGCAAATGTAACTTTGTCCCAAGAGTAAACAATTCACCGTTTCTTAATGCAAGGCTTTAACTTTAACATAGTTAGCCCCTCTACGAGGGGATTGGTATGCAATGTGGTTCATGCGTTGAAGTTATTCCTGATGACAGTATTTTCTGCCCGGAATGCGGTGCTAGACAAGAAATGTCAAGAGCAGGAGGATTCACTTCTCACAATGCAGTAGGACTTGGAGGCCAAGATGTTTCAGGCGGGCGTTCTTTTGGTGTAGTTTCAGGCGAAGCAATCCGTCAACAACGCGAAGAGCAAGGAGGTGCAGCTGGAAATCTTCCTGTAGATATCATGCAACAAATTGCCCATGGAATCCAAAATCAGCAAAATATGCCGCCGGGTAATTTGCCACCACAGAACCAGCAATTTCCTCCTCAAAATCAACAATTCCCTCCTCAAAATCAGCAGTTCCCTCCACAGAACCAGCAATTTCCACCGCAGAACCAGCAATTTCCCCCTCAAAACCAACAATTCCCTCCACAGCAACAGGGATTACCTCCTCAAAATAGGAATGTCATTCCGTCTTCTCTTGAAGGACAAAAAATCATTGATGGTGCAATGCCAACTAAGAATCATGATGAAACTGAAGCAGTAGGATCTATTATTGCCAATAATCCAAGTAAATCTCCAACAGATCAAATGGTGAATCGTTTGGCCGAGGCTGAGAGGGCAATGAAGAACGAGCGCCGTAGTCAGTGGCTTAATATGAATCAATCTTCAGCAACTGATGTATTAGCAAACTTGGGTGCAGAATTACCTGCACATTTGCGCCAAGAACAAGCAAATCCAGCTGCAAATATTATGGCTGGAGCAATGGGTCAAAGTGCAGTTGATGGACCTAGTACTGCTTTATTGCGCAGAATTTCCGAAGTTGCAGTTAGAAGAGTTGCAAGAAAGAGAGGAGTTGCTGTAGAAACACCTCAGACAAGTGCTGAAGGAGATCATTTGAATGTAAATGTCACCTACGTTGATGATGGTAGGGTTTTCGATACTCCTGAAGATTTGGCACAAGCATTTGAGCACTCAATTCAGACCGAATTGGCATTGAAAGGATATGACATTACTACTACACTGAACTTATTTTGTTCAAAGGACGGAACAATCGAGAAACTTATCGGAGATGCAGCCGAAGCAGCCGAAGAAGAAGAAATGTTTGCTTGTGAAATATGTGATGGATTGGTCAGTGAGAGTGATAACGAATGTCCACACTGTGGAGCAATGTTTGAGGATGAAGGTTCCAGTGCACCATCTGGCCCTCCAGGCCCAAGTGGCGGCGGTCCATCCAAATCCGGTGGCCCTCCAGGTCCAAGCCGAGGCGGTCCATCCAAATCCGGTG
>JABIGP010000038.1 GCA_018650105.1 Methanobacteriota archaeon | reverse complement strand
TCCCATCTTGGTCAAACGATCATTATCATAACCGCCCCACATTGAATATCCAGATGAACATGCTGCGTTGAGCATAGCCTCTGTTGGACAGTTAATCGTTGACCATCCAGTTTCAATACTTCCAACTTCAATAATTGCCAAATCATCCCAAACATCTCCAATAATCCATCCATTTGCATCAGCACTTCCTAAAGCCCCGAAAGATAGAGACTGGAATACTTCTACTCCCATGAATGCACGGTCGGAACCAGTTAAGTCTACTGAGTTTAGAGTCATTGCATCGTCCCAGTTACGGCCGAATCCGGTCCATGTGTCGCCACTTGTGTTTGTGGTGTAAACTCCAGCCCACATGAAATCGGTTGGATTGTTTTGATTGGCTGAGAAGTTTTCACTACCACTCTCAAACTCTGAGTGGTTTGTTTCTTCATGCCAGTGAGTTGATTGGTCAATGTATTCTTCGTAAGTCCAAGTACATCCTGCTCCACAACCCGCTTTGTTTTCTGCTGAATCCCAATCCATTGAGTAAACAGTAGTGTTAGTAGAATTTGCTTCATCAACTATCTTTAATTCAACATCCAATGTAACTGATTGCCCATTTAATGTATCCATTCCAGTATTGGTTACTGTAACATTGAGATCACGAGTTCCTTCGCCCACAACTCCAAAGAATCGGTCGACTGGAGACATTTCCAATCCGGTGATTGAAAGATCTTCATTATCCATTTCAATTACTGAAATAGTGTCATATTGACCATCCCAGCCCAAATTGTCTATCCAACTTCCAAAGTCATAGGAAGTATGCGCTACGACGATATCCGGTGCTGAACCTGAAGCTCCTGCAAGTTGTCCTACCTCTGCTAGGCTCGGTCTACGACCTGCCTCGTATGATAGCGGTGAAACGTGGCCACCAGCACCATTAGACAATGTGACTTGCACAGTGGTTGGGAAATTAAGCCAGAAAGATGATGTTGAACCACCAGCAGAGTCTGTTGTGTTTTGTTGGTACGCAACTGTTGGGTTAATGAAATCTGGTTCGTTATCGCCATTCAAGTCGGCAACTGAAACTGCGTACGAGATATAAGGTCCAAAATACGCAAGAGATGGCGCAGACCAAGTTCCAACTGTGGTTGAAGTCACATAGGTGACATTTTCCAAATTACCATCATTTAGCACTATGACATCAGTGACTCCATCAGAGTTCATATCTCCAATATCAAATCCTTGTGAAAAGACTGTTGCCATGTTGATTGTATTTGTATTAACTTGATTTGTACCATATGAATAAGTCGCCGGATATGTATTTGTTAAACAGTCAAATTCTACGATTGATACGTTATCATCATTACCAGGGTTGGTTGTTTGTCCTGTGCTGTAGTCAACACCTTCAGACCTCAACAAGAATATATCGTCATCCGTACATGCTCCAGAAATACTGGTTTGGGATTCGCCCCAATCGCCTATTTCCAAAGCGCGGTATGAATTAGTCTTCGCTGAACCGAGTGAAGTGGTAATTGCAGGGGTAGTTGATGTAATTGGCCCTCTATATGCAACCACTCTTTGAGTATCAATATCTGCCATCAAGTCCAAAATATATACATCGTCATTTCCATCTTGGTCTGCATCTCCAACTGCTAAATCCCATGCCCAGAAGTGAGAGAAACGTTGACCGATTGTCCAGTCCTTATTGCTACAACCTTGATTTTCAATAATTGTAACGTTACCTGGTTCTCCTGCTGGAGCACCTGCATCATCTCTCTTGAAAGGATTGTTTCTTTGGAAAATTACGATGTCAATGGCGTTATCGCCAGTAAATTCTCCAACTTCAATGAATTGGACATTTGAAAACTCGTCCCATTCAGCATCTCTTGATTGATTATTTGTTACCCAGATGTCTTGGCGTTCTGAAAAATCACCAAAGCCATCATTCCATAAGATGGTGATTGTATGTGTACCATCTGTTGCCATAGCAATATCATTTGCCCCATCACAATTGAAATCTCCAATTGCAACATCTTGCGGGTCACGTCCTGTTGTATAACTTCGGCTCATTGAAGCACTCGTTGTTGTGGCTATTGCGGCGGTCGTTGAAAGTAGCATTATCAACACTAGAAAAGTGCTGCGAACTTGGGCCTTCATTCGGTCTGTTTTGATTGACATCATCATCACTAACTGTCGCCAGCCCCGCTTCCACTTTAATGCTGTTGCCTATAAGATTCTATATTATTACAATTAATGTGCTTGCAGTAACCCTTTTGATGAAAAATATCAATACTGGAGTTTCAATTAAAAAATAATGCAAATCATGCAGTATTTTTCTATCAAATACGCCCGTTCAACCATCGTGGAGAAGGCCCCCAACCAGTTGCATCTCCACCGTGAATTTTTACCAATTTTCCTGCAGAGAATAATGACTCTAACCAAACCTCAAGTTCCACTCCTTGTCGATTGCCTAATTTGGAACTAGCAACTTCTTCAATATCTTCAGTCTTGAGAGCCGTTGCACCATGCTCTCTAACAACTATTTCCATCAATTCTCTTAGCCAAGCTTCTGCCATCGGGTCAACACTCATTTTCCCTTGTGCCGGCATTGGTTCATCGGTTTCATCAAGCATTTCCATTAACTCGATTGGATCCGGCCTTATCGCTCCTTCTAGACCAATTTTATCAATCTCTTTTTGTAAATTTAATTCTCCGATTGGTCTGCGTACTACTGGAATACGGCTGGGGTCTGGTGTTGGACCCATATCAAGTGGTTTTTCACCTATCGGCGCATCATCAATAGTAATTTTTTGCCGAGCAGTTGCCTTTTTTGCATTAGACTTGGACACTTCGGACATATTTATTGCTTTCATCGCTTCACCGATTGGCATAGTCCAACCTACGTCTCCAAGACCCAGTTCTTCGACCCTTTGCGCAACCCATTCAGCATCACCTTCTAATGCGATGCGAACATCATGGTCATCAGACCTAAATCGGTATCGAACTTGACCGCTTAGCTTTGCCATTGTCTATGGGTGAACAGACCACACCCTTGAAGGTAATGTTTTGAATTACATTACAATTGAATATGATTCATTGTTTTGCAAGTTGCCTCAAGACCGTATGCAATATGCCACCATTACGATAATAATCAACTTCTACAGGCGTATCTAGTCTGATTTGAGCGCTAAAAATAATTTCAGAACCATCCGATTTTGTTGCTTTAACTTCTATCATTTGCAACGGTTTTACAGAATCAGTAATTGGGATCGTGAATGATTCAGAACCATCCAAGCCAAGGCTTTCATGAGATTCACCTTCTAAGAAAGTCATAGGTAATACGCCCATTCCTACTAAGTTTGAGCGATGAATTCTTTCAAAAGAAGTGGCGATTACTGCCTTTATTCCCAATAAATATGTTCCCTTTGCAGCCCAATCCCTGCTTGAACCGGTACCATATTGTGAACCTGCTAATACCACCTTTGGTCCTGCTGTTTGTGCTGCTTCATAAACTGAAGTTATTTCCCCAGTCTCATGGTTTAGCGCATAGCCACCCTCAGTTCCTGGTGCCATTTGATTTCTAATTCTGACATTTGCAAAAGTTCCACGCATCATTATTTCGTGATTACCGCGTCTTGAACCAAATGAGTTGAAATCACCTGCTTCAATACCACGCTCAATCAACCATTTTCCGGCTGCTCCATCTGCCGAGAAAGAACCTGCCGGAGAGATGTGGTCGGTAGTAATTGAATCACCAAGTTTAAGCAAAACTCGAGCATTGTCAATCGATTCAATTGGTGCTGGAATTTCATCTAATCCACTGAAAAATGTTGGCAGGCGAATATAGGTTGAGTCGGCTTGCCATGGGTAGAGCGGGCTTGCTTCTGAAGGAATTCCATCCCATCTTGGTTCATTCATTGCATCGGCATACCTTTGACGGAACATCTCTGGAGTAATTACCGCTAATGATTCTGCTATTTGCTCATCGCTCGGCCATATGTCAGAAAGCATTACTGGTTCGCCTGATTGCGAATATCCAAGAGGTTCTGTAACCATATCAATCTCAAGAGTTCCAGCGATTGCGTATGCAACTACAAGTGGAGGGCTGGCCAAATATGAGGCCTTTACTTTACCATGAACTCTACCTTCGAAATTTCTATTTCCAGAGATTACAGAACCGACGATTAATCCTGCTTCATCAATTGCGTTTTCAATTGGTTGAGCAAGTGGCCCAGAGTTTCCAATACAGGTAGTACAACCATATCCAACGACATGGAATCCCATGGCATTGAGGTCTTCTTGCAGACCTGCTGCTTGGTAGTATTCTGTAACAACTCTTGAACCTGGGGCCAGTGATGTCTTGACCCAAGGTTTGACCGTCAATCCCTTTGCACGGGCGTTCTTTGCAAGTAATCCTGCAGCCAACATCACCCCAGGATTTGATGTATTTGTACAGGAAGTAATAGCCGCTATTACGACATCGCCATGATTCAAATCAAATCTTTCTCCTTCCAAATCAACGATTGCTCCATTTGACAAATCACCTGTTTCCAAGCCATGACCATGGTGGCCCAAATCATGAGTTAATGAATCCTCAAAGTGTTGCTTCATATTACTCAAATCCACTCTATCTTGTGG
>JABIGP010000039.1 GCA_018650105.1 Methanobacteriota archaeon | reverse complement strand
GAATATTGCAGTATCACCATTGAAGAAATTAATCGTTTGATTTTCCACTGCTAAGTGAAAATGGTTTCAATCGATGCTAATAATTCAAAGAGACTCAATGACCATAGCGATTCCTTGACCGCCACCAATACAGGCTGTTGCGACTCCGTACTTGCCACCACAACGCTTCAATTCATATGCAAGAGTTAGAACAAGACGTGTACCTGTTGCAGCAAGAGGATGACCTAAACCAACTGCTCCACCGTTAACATTGACTTTCTCAATATCTAATCCTAAGTCCTTAACACATGCAACTGCCTGTCCAGCGAATGCTTCATTGATTTCCCAACGGTCGATATCATCAACGCTCAATCCAGCCTTTTCAAGTGCCTTGCGAGATGAAGGAACTGGCCCATATGCCATAATTGCTGGCTCAAGTCCGACGATTCCCCAAGAGACGATTCTAGCAAGTGGTGAATCTCCATCTGCTTCAGCCTTTGATGCTGATTTGATTACAACTGCTGCTGCACCATCAACTACACCACTCGCATTTCCAGCAGTTACCAAACTCTCTGGGCCAAATGCTGTTCTAAGTCCTGCTAAGGATTCAGCAGTACTGCCGCGAACAACGTGGTCTTCATCTTTGAATGTGACATCATTTACAGAAACAATCTCCTGTTCCCAAACTCCGTTATCAATCGATGCTGCTGTTCTAGCATGAGACATTGCAGCAAATTCATCAGTTTCTTCACGAGTTACTCCTTTGCGCTTACAGATCTCATCACTGGTTTGCGCCATGAACGAGCCACACATTCCGTCAAGAAGGTTGGTAAATAGGTAATCTTCCATGTCTTTTTCTAATTCAACACCTGCTTTTGGAGGCCTTGCCAGCTTGTAGGTATCACGCATTCCACGAAGCACATGAGGTGCTTGGGATAGGTTCTCCATTCCACCAGCGACAACGGTTTGTGCTTCATTGAGCATTATCATTTGCGCACCTGAAACAATTGATTGCACACCACTACCACAAATTCGAGAAAGAGTTAGCATTGGAACTTCTTGTGGAATCCCAGCACCTAATCCTGCATGCCTTGCACCAAAGATTGCTTGGTCGCAGGTTTGCAGTGCATATCCCATTACAACATGGTCAACAGATTCGGCAGAAGTTCCGGTTTTTTCAAGCGCTCCCTTGATTGCGATTTCACCAAGTTTTAGTGCACTTACATCCTTGAGAAGCCCACCCGGTTGTCCGTCTCCACGCTTGCCGCCTTGCCATTCACAAAAGGGAGTACGAGCCCCACCGATTATCACAACATCTTCACTCATAAACTGGGCGAGATGGGGATAGGTCAAAAACTCAACCTATGGCCACAATAGAGCAATTCACTCATTATCACTTTCTCTTCCAGGAAATTTCTCTGGCTTTGATTGCCAAATCATCCAAGTTCCAGTTGCGCTTGCAATTAGTCTTCCAGACTCTGCCCTGATTTCACCAGAAAGATGGGCCACATTCCTACCTCTACGAGTAACACTTCCAACAGCCTCTAATCTTTCACCAATTCTTCCAGCATCAATAAATGAAACATTTAGTTGCGTAGTTGCACACCATTCTTCCTTTAGTAAACCAGAAACCAATGCACCACCGCAAGCCATATCCAGCATGATAGTGAATAATCCACCATGTGCAACTCCACCTTTATTACAATGGAATTCTTCAACATCAACAAAAACACTACAATGACCAGGAGACCATTGTCCTCTTTGAATTGACAATGATTTTGCTATTCCTGACAATTTAGGAGGGTCTGAGAATATATCTTCTGCCATATTTACACCTCAACAGTGATTCAATTTCAAATCACTGCTCAATAACGCCTACAACTTTGACCAGTATTCTCTTATCTCGCATTCCATCAAATTCAGCATAATGGATTTGTTCCCATGTTCCCAAGTGCAATCGTCCATCTCTAACCGGCATTGTAACTTGTTGACCAAGCAGTTGCCGTTTTAGATGTGCATCACCATTATCTTCTCCAGTTCTATGATGATGATATTCTTCTCCATCTTTACCATCAGCTCCATAAAATGGTGCTATTTTTCCTAACCAATTCATGATGTCATGATGCAATCCAGATTCAAGATCATTAACATAACAAGATGCTGTAATATGCATTGGATTTACCAAAACAATACCATCAGTAATTCCAGACTGCTTTACGATATTTTGCACATCTCGAGTAATACACATTATCTGATATCTTTTGTCTGTATTGACCCATAATTCTTCAACATATGTTGCTGCAGTTCCCGTAACTAAAGTTCCCATATTAATGAAAAATCAGCGACGACTGATGATATTTTCCGTAGTCAATCAAGATGATGGAAACAAACTAGAATCGTCTAATCCACCATTTGCAGACATAAGTGGAATCGCAACAATCAATCCGCATATTCCAGAACAAACTGCTGCGATTGCAAGATATACACCACCAATAACAGCCATAATTCCTTGAGCTGAATCGTATTCTTCCTGTGTCATGTTGCCATTATCAAGTTCCTCCATCATGATATCATCCAAAATTAATGACGATGCTGATGCAACGATAAAACTAACTAATACTGTAATTAGAACTAATTGAACACCTCTTTTTTCGTAATTTGTCATCCAATAACCACCTAAAACAGAAACGGCGCTGTTCGCAATTGAAAGAATGCTGAGTACAAGTGGAATCGCCATTGAAGAATATGAAAGTGCGCTAAATATATCGCCCATTCCGCTAATTACTCCGAAACAACCTGAAATTATTACTAATACTCCAATGACTTTTGCTGCACCTGATGGTTGTTGTACCATTATTACCTGACCTGGCATACCCATCTGATGACCGAGTACTGAGGGTTGTTCACTTACATTACCCATCATTACTGCTTCTGGTTGTTTGTGGTCCGGTTGTTG
>JABIGP010000158.1 GCA_018650105.1 Methanobacteriota archaeon | reverse complement strand
TGTCTTCTAAATTCCCCCCAAAAAGAGGTTGGTTGAGTTCTGGAATTGGCAATATTGTTCACGGCCCGGGTTCGTATTATCTTGATGATGAATCAATCACTCAGAGATTTACCGACATTATAACGCACCAAGAAGCACATGCTAAAATTCTAGAATTACTGAAAGATGATAGGTTAAATCCACCCATTATGTGGCAACTAACAGATCCATGGGGCAATAAACCAGGTCATTTGATTGTACACAAATTGAAGTTTCTTCGACAAAACTTAGACGCTGATACAGCACCCTCTGGCCACAAAATAAATGTAAAGGATATTCCTTCTCTAAATTTGTTAAATTGGCAAGGGTTACCTCACCCTGAAGGAAATCATGTATATTATTTGAAAAAATTACCTAAACAAAGAGGGTTATTGAGAATTCTAACATTTTTTGTTATTACTGCTGCTGTAATATCTTTATTGGCTTTGGGTGCGATAAATTTGTTGCAATAGTCATGCAAAGAAGGGAGTTTTTCCTTTTCTCAATGCCCATTCTTGCCTCGTATTGCATCGGACACACCCAATAGAATTCCTTGCCACAAGGCGATGGACCATCTAAAAGTTAATCGTCGTACTTTGAGTATTGCAATTAACATTCTTCTTGGACTTTTTCTAATCGCTCCGCGATTAACTACTCCCAATGGCCCTCTCCACAAAATTAATTCATGAATAATCAACAACATTAAAGAAATTAACAAAAATCTTGTTTGCCACCAATGTTGAGCAACTTCCCAAGAGTATTCTGGATTGAGATAAAAATTATAGATAAATGGTAATCCAGAAAATAGTGCAGTTATCCAAAGTGGAGCGATTGCAAGTACCATTGTTGACGAACCAATGAAATCAAATCCAGGTCCGGTTCTTTTCCTCCTTGGATATTTGCGAACAATTCTCAAGTGCCCTCGTGCATCTCTTCTCCTCTTAGCAAGGAACCTCTTTTGTCCCGTTTCTGCAACATGGCTTACAATCGCATCGGGAGCGTAAACAATTGTTCCACCAGATTCGATTAATTTTAGACTTACTTCCATGTCTTCTGCATGATACCAAAGAGGATCAAAACTTCCAACATTGAGCAAAGCTTCCTTGTTAAACATTGAACATGGCCCATTTGCAAGTGATGTGCGGCGAGGTCGTGAACGGTATTTCTGTGCAATCTCTACCGAGCGAACCAAACTCACAACATCATCTGCAGATTCAAATATAGTTCTACCCGTAACCGCTACAACTTTTTCATTTGCACTTACTGGATTCGCTTCCGCAACCAAATTAGAGACCCAATCTCTCTCTGGCCGGACATCAATATCTGTAATGGCAACCCATTCACCTTTTGCATGTTCTACTGCCAATCTTCGTCCAGCAGATAGCCCAAGTGCATTCTGTGACAATACGATAATTGGGATTCCATTTTCTCCTTCTGGGTCGTGCCACTTCTGCAAAGTTTCGCATGATTGGTCGGATGACCCGTCATCTACTGCTATTATTTCCAAAGGCCGGTAGGATTGGTTTTGTAATGCTTCTAGGCACCCATCTATCCATTGACGTCCGTTTCGGACACAAACTGTGACAGTGACAAGCATATTTTCACCTCCATTACAATATCTCAAAAAATGAGAGCAGGTCCCTGCATCTCTCTTTTGCAGCGAGGTCCGTAACCCTCATTACAACTCCTAAACGTGGTTGTCCATACAATACAACCGTCCCCAAAGGAGCGATCAAATGGATCAATATCGGCGCTAAATCTTCTTCACCGTCCACTTCAATAACAACTGATTCATCTGCATAAATTGCATTTTCAATTGCATCCCTTAGAGATGGAGTTAGGAGTCCTGGAGGATTTTCTGCAGCTAGATTATGTGCGAAGATGGAGGTATTAACACGATCTTCTTCATTCAATTTTGTTCTTTTGGTTTGGCCGTCAATAAGCGCAATATCTGGTGTGAAACCCATATCGATTAGAGTTTTTACTGTGACGTCTCCTACTGCGACAATTGGTCCACGCGGATTTGGTAGTGCATCTAAAGTTGCCATCATTGCAATCTCTGTGTCATCTTCAGGCCCCATGAATAATTCCCCCATCGGTATTTTCAATTCATCATCTAAGGTTTTAGCCATTTTCAAAACAGAATCATGCTGTTTCTCGCTAATCCATGGATTACCATCTCGGTCAATTAATCCATTACGAATTCTTGTTGAGGAAACAATTCCTCCTACTCCATCTTTCAGATGAGGAATTTCAATAATTTTGAGTGGACCCAGTTGATTGTTTTCTCTCATTTCATTGATTATTTCACACATAGCGCGGGTTTCTATTGTTGCCACAATTGCGTCTGCATCGGGATGAGCTGGTGCTGGACCCATTTCATCCTCTAATTCATGAATAGTCAATGGACAATCTGCATATTCATCAGCCCATTCAAGAATCGCTTCTAATCTAGTATCAAATGATTGAACATAAGGGGATTTTGTAGATGCCATTTCATCATTGGTGAGATGGACTTCTACACGTTCACTGTTGCGACATGCGCCATCAAGTAGTAATTTATGACCAGCATGAAACCGGTCAAACGTTCCACCAACTAAGCAACAGCGGTGAGCTACTTCGTCTTCCACATACTAATGTGAAAAAACAAAGACTTTGAGTGCATCGCAAAGAATTCTACTAATCTGACGATTTTCCGACGGGGAAAAAATAACGAACTGCACTTTCAAAGTGCCGTACTATGTCGGAATTGATCAATACTTGTTCAAAGATTGTGAACCGGTAGTGATTTGACCATCGTTGTCGATAATGATAGCTGTACCTTCAATCCACCCTGGGCAATTAGATGAAACCCAATTACGAGTTGCCCATTCACAGATATCATATCCGCCAGAAAGTATTCCTGAACGCTTGATATATCCTACCTTGACAATGTCCTTGTCTTTTGAAAGCACATTACCAAGTTGTTGACTGGTTGTGCCATGGCGCATTGTACTGTTTATGTGTTCAAGGATTTCTGCGGTGTTGCGTGGGCGGTCACCTAGGAACTTCTTGATCTTCTCTCTTATTCTAGTTGTTTTCATTTGTTTTTCCCTCCTGTTAAATGGTCACTTCGGCAATGATAATTGCCAGCATTACCAATCAGCGAGGCCACTCATATAACCATTTTGCCGACAACTATTGATTTGGTTACGGTTGCATACATAAACCGGTGCATATTTTGCACTGTTATTTGAATTAAGTAAGTAATAATGGACTTCTCCAGTGGAAATCCGTAACTTAATGTAATAAGTTAGTTAATTTAGGGGCAAAGAATATGTAAGTAATACACCTGTGCTTGGTTTAGGTGACATAGGGTGTCTAATGTGCGGATTCGAAGTGGATATCAGCGCCGAATATTAGACTGGTTGTCCGATGGAGGAGGGACTGTATCCGACATTAGTGAGCAATTAGAATTGAGAATGCCACACGTATCCCTAGCCCTTAGGCAATTGCGCGAAAGTGGCGACGTTGTAAGAGAAGACCAATCCGGAATAAGAGGCGCAGTACACCGAATGACAAGTTCGGGATTTGAACGATTACAACAAGATTCCTTGCACAGAATAAAGAAATACGTCAAACAAATACCCTCGGATGGAGAAATTATTTTACTTTCACGAGATGACTCCGCACTACTACTTGGTTATGTGAATGAACCATCATCACCACTGATTGAACTACCAGAAGATGGCAATATGTTAGATTCTCCGCTTAACGGCTCCTCCAATGGAAATAGAGGGGGGCGTTGGGCTATTGCAAGAGGAAATGGAATAAAATGGTATGATGTTGAGACTTTGCAGCAAGTTGATGCTCCAATAAAAACCGATACGGGTACTTTGGGAGACTGGTCACAAAAAATAACAAAAATTGGCCTACAAAGTGCAAGGCTATTGGACAATTCAAAAAAATGGAATGTTACTGAAGGAACCTGGCTTAAGTCGCTAAATGAAAAATCACAATTACCTTCAATATTGAGTAATGGTGAATATGTCCTTGGTTCAGTTAGCGATGGTATTGAAATCTCACCACCACTTGGAATCCATGGCCATTTTTCATCTACGATATTGAGGAGTTTGACTCTGTCTTCACTATCACAGGAAGCAATTGTTATCGGTGAATTGAGAGAAAACGAAGGGAATAGATTACTACCCCTGGCAATACTCCGAGAGTGGTTAATTCGTCGCCATCCACGACTCGATGACGACAGATTAAATGAAAAATGGAATTCCCTATATCGCTATTATTCAAACGATGAGGGTTCAAGCCCTTCAATTTCAATAAAGAGAGAACTATTGGCAGATTTTGGTGAAGTGAAATGGAGCGATGATAAGGTTCAGAGAATTGAATTAAATGGTGTTTCAGAAAATGGCGGTGTTTGTATTTACAATTGGATCTTATCCGAACAAGCACAGTTCGTTGGAGAATGGAATTGGTCAATTCAAAATAATCTACCACTCCTTAGAAGAATTATTTCTAGCGGTTACTGTAGAATTCTAATCACTACAAAGGGTAAATTTACAGCATTAACAAAGTCAAATTTGCTTCTTTTCAAGGGAGATGGCATGTCTAGAGTGAATTTGCAAATTGAAAGAGGAATAACTTTACCACTTACACTATCAGGAAATAAGCTAACTAAGAAATCGTCTTATTCCAGTAGATTCATTCCTGCAAATGCTATCGAACTAAATCAATTTTTGAACGGGCAAACTATTGATAATTCCTTTTCTGTAGAAGACAATTCCGATTCAAGTTCTCAAATTTGGAGGGCGATTGAATTGCTACCAGAAGGAGATGCTGAATATGCAAACTCTGTTGAAAGAGAAAATCCTCTTGCTGCTTGGATAGCATCGCCAAAACAAGACCGTGTGCGATGCTGGCAACGTATTGGTGAGGAGTTGGGAACTGGATGGGCAGACCTCCTGCCGATTGGGTTGTGCAATAACCAACTACTGATTACTGCGATTAGCAAGGCAGGAGATTCTTGGAAAGATGAGGCGATAAATCAACTAAAATCAAATTTCATGCTTCACAATCAATCCGTAATCGAAGTAGAGCATCTTCTCAAAGATAAAAAGGCAAAATCATTTTTGGCGGCAGCGATTTTACTTGCTAGTGAAACTTACCCTCCTGAATTATGCGATATCATTTCTGATTCATGCAAAATTTGGTTGGATGCTCCGCGTTATAGTTGTCAAGTATTACAAGCATTATTCCCATTAGGAATGAAGCTTGATGAAGAAAGAATGAAATTAGCACTGAAATGTGCTAAGGCTTCAAAATCCCACCCAAGAGATTCCGTTCTCGCTGTTTGGGGCGATTTAATTCTTAGACTAGAAAGTGGAATTTCTGTTTCACTTGACTTGGTCCGTAAAGTGATGCAAGTTCTACCCCACACATGGTGGTCAGGATGGTCGGCGGAATGGCTGCAAATGCAATTATCTGCTTCTTCTTCCAGACGCTGGTTATCAGAAAATTACGTCCCATGGCCTGCATTAATTTGCCGCCCTAAAGGTGAGAGAGTCGGAATTCCTGGCCACCCAATAATGCACAAAGGACTTGAAACAAAAAGTGAATCTTTATTGCATATTTTATTACTGGAAGAGGGGCAAGGAAAAGCCCCATTGTTAGACTTATACGATTCAATAATAAACACAGAAAATGATAATCCAATCCACAAAGGAAGGATACATCCACTTGTTGGATACCTGACAAAGCCTGTTGATTCTTGGCCTTCTATCAGCCCTCAAATGTTGCAGCAAGGTGAATTAGAAGTATCGGCTCTACTCTTTGGACGTGCATTCCGCAATAACATTGAGCAATAGATGGGTTCAAATGGGGAGGGTTGGTGGATTTGTCTACCGCACCTGCAACATCTGGTGGAGCTACTGTGAAAATCAGCTATGATATCTGATACCAATGGTGCGGAGTGCAATTCGAAGGCCAAATGGATCCCTCGGGAGATGAAATTTGGTGCAAACGCACTTAAACCATCGGAAGGTTATGGGTCCTCTTGCGACCATTGGGATGACCAAGAGACAACCACCCTTCCGGACAGTACGCCCTGTCACCGAGGGTCAGGCCTTTGAGCAATGCAATGAAAAAGGCCGTTAGGTGGCGGGGCACAGCTTTCTTCTCACAATATTATTGTAAGCGAAAATCAGTTTCCTTCAAAAATTGCAAGTGCCTCTTCAACTGAAGCACCTTGACAAATTATTGCGTCACAAGCAGCAGTCATTCTAACCGCTTCATCAGTTTCCTTCTGGTGAATATTTCTTCCAGTTGCAGCACCACTACATTTTGAGATATTTATTTGTCCCCAAAGACGCTCTAGGAAATCTTTTGCAGGCAATGATCCACCACCTGAACAAATTATTCCAGTTCTTCCTGCTGCTTCAACTGCAACTTTCAAAGATTCAAATCGGTCCATGCCATCAAAACTGTTTGGATAATTTACTTTAGCGAAATCTGCTCCAATACATGCTGCAACTCCTGCTGCTCCAGATATTAATTGTGGATCCATCTCATCAGAAACTGCCTTGCCACGTGGATACATCCAAACTACTGTAATCAAACCAAGTTCATGTGCTTGGCGGATGAAGGATGCTGCCTCTGTTAGCATTTCATGCTCATATTCACTTCCGATATAGACAGTATAACCGATTCCAACAACATTAATTCCGTTGCGTATTAGTGCCATCACATCTTCCAGATCCCACATTGCTTGGGAGACTGGATCTCTTTGCGAAGTCTTTACCATGTGAGATTTTGAATTTAATTTAACCAAATATGGAATATTAGGGTAATCTCGTGCATAATGTGAAATTAATCCGAGTTGGCCCGCTAATACACCAATTGTACCCGCATCGTGAGTTGCTTGTCCAATTTTGAAAAAGTGCTCCGGATCGTTTGAAGATAATGGGATGTTGTTTCCGCCATCATAAAAGTCATCATTAAGGTGCTCAATTTTTTGGTCACAGGCAAATAAATTCATATGACCTGTACCTGCTGTAGCCGCTGCCATATTTTTCTCAAATTCGCCTCGTAATTCATTTGGAACATCTGCTGGAACATTATACTTGGACATTACAATCACCCTATATCTGCGGCCAGACCCATTCCTCACTTCAAGACTACGGAGAGTTTTTCCTACAAAATGCGACCATTTTCGTTGTCGATTTTGTAAATTTGTGAAGACGGGCGGGTTGTGAGTAATTATCTTCCTTTAATTTTATAATTGAAATGAAGTTTGAAAAAAATATGGCCCGAGCATGTACCAGTTGTGGTAAATCAGGCCATAATAGTAGAACATGCATACTGCAAAAGCAAAATAATAACCTCGATATCAATTCAAAGAAAGAGGTAAGAATCTGCTCAAGTTGTGGTCAACAAGGACACAATGTGTCAACTTGTGAAATGACGAATCCGACTAAAGCAGAAAGAAGAAAATTAAGAAGGGCTGCGAAGGGTAGCCGTGCTTGCAGTTCTTGTGGAAGACACGGCCACAATAACCGAACTTGCATTGTTGCAAATCCTACCCGAATTTCTCGTAAGAATTGGAACGATGGAAAAAGACATTGCCACCATTGTGGAAAGTCTGGCCACAATTCTAGAACTTGCTCAATAATGCAACATGATAGAAAGACTAGAAGGTCCAGAATAGATGGAAAAAGAATTTGCAGCCAATGTGGGAAAATTGGACATAATACTAGAACTTGTCCTGTATTGAATCCAAATCGTACTCAGAATAATTTACGTCGCGGTAAAAAAATATGTGGGCAATGCGGGGACAAAGGCCACAATAAGAGAACTTGTCCAATAATCAATCCAATAGCCGCTAGTGCTAGGAAATTGAGAAACGGTAAGAACAAAAGTCAACGACATTGCAAGATTTGTAATGCCACTGGCCACAATTCGAGAACATGCTCACAAATTGCGTAACAATTCTATTCCGAATGAAACTATTTGTTCACTGTCCAGTGAATTGTGCACTACGCTTTTCTACGTATGCTGCGATTCCTTCTTTTGCATCACTGCTGTTGAAAAGAGAAGCTTGTAATTCTCTCTCAAGTGCAAGATGGTATTCGAATGGAATCTCTGGTCCAGTTTGGCATGAACGCTTGATATTTCCAACCGCTTTGGTAGCCTTGTTAGGTAGTGTAAATTGGCTGCAGTAGTCTAGAATATCTCTTCGGAACTCTTCTGGTGTTCCAGCGTAGATGTGATTGATAAGGTTGCAACCATGTGCATCCTCAAAAGACATTAGTTCTCCTGTAACCATCATTTCAAGGGCTTTTGCCTTACCAATGAGACGAGTCAAGCGTGCTGTACCGCCAGTTCCTGCTAGAACTCCAAGATTGATTTCTGGAAGTCCAACTTTTCCTGAGTTCTTTCTAGCAATTCGGATATCTGCTGCCATAGCGATTTCAAGTCCACCGCCTACTGCGTGACCATTGATTGCACAAACAACCAATTTGGAAGTTTGTTCAAGACGAGAAAGAGTCTCATTTGCGTGAAGACAGAAGTTGTATTTGAAACCAGGAGTTACGCTGTTTAGCATTTGAATTGAAGCACCTGCTGAGAAGAAGGAAGCACCGTTACCGGTCAATATTATTACAGTAACATCATCATCAAAACGTGCCTTGACAATCGCTTGGTCAATATCTCTCATCATTCCATGAGTATAGGTATTTGGAGAACGATCATTTTCACCGGTAAGTGGCTCACCTGCGGCGTCTGAAGTTAACTCAATAACTGCAATTCCATTATTGGTAGTACCATAGTTTACAAGACGATTGTCCATTGCTTCAAATTTGAGTCCGTATAAGTCGCTCATAGTCCGCCCAAAGGTGATAGCATTATGAACAAATCGCCAAACAATTCAGACTTCACTTATCGCTTATTGGCGTTTCAACATCATTAGAGAATGATGTCTTCGCCCCACTGCGCCTAACATTATCCCATTTTTCGCCAACTGCTTTCGCCTCAGGACTCTGTTCCCACCAATCACGCTTTAATGCTGGCCGAAATGGCA
>JABIGP010000040.1 GCA_018650105.1 Methanobacteriota archaeon | reverse complement strand
CTAATTCCTTTACTTCGCCATTTAGTTTATTTCGTTCAGTGGTGTGCTTCTTTGTATTTGAGTTGGCAATATCTCTCTCTTTTCGAGAATTGTTCGCCGCTCTCTTAGTTATCTTTAGTTTCTCTTCTAGGTGTTTTGTGAGTTGTTCTCTGTTTTTGGTCATGTTAATTCATATTATTTTCATTCATTCTTGAGGCTTCAATTGGTGTCGATTTTCCTATTCGTTATTTTCTTTGAACAATTCACTGAGAAGTGCAATTAGTCCGATACTTGTTACAGCACCTGCCATTCCACCTATCAAGGCAGCCTGAAACACTTCATTGGAACCTTTTTTCATTGATTCTTCTTTCAGTTTTTTAAGCTGGTATCCAATTACTTGTCTAGAAGTACCAATCGCTTCAGCGATTTCTTCTTGTGACCATCCTAATGCTCTAAGTTTGAGCATTTCGGCGATTTTTCGAGGATCCATTGCCATCTTGTTCAAACAACCGTCCGATGCACAATGCTATAAATATTTGCATAATGCAAAAAAATCTGTCATTGTGTAATATTCTATTCTCCCAAGCAATTGAGCACTTACTGGAGACACCTAAGACAAGGGCCGCAGAAAACCACCATTGCACAACCATGGTCTAGCCATTAGAAAGCGACTTAATTTCTTTCGGCTTAGTTCTGGAGAGAACGCGTTATCCGATTACCATTTCATCATTGAACGGAATACTGGTGAAGAAACGAGTGGGTTAATACAATAATCATCTAGGCCAAACGCTTGCAAAGAACTTCGCAATTCTGCTTCACTTCCACCAGGGGCGACACCAGAAATATCAATGAGGCGATTGTAACCTTCCAATCGAGTTCTTGACGGTGGAGGTCCGTCTGGATTTGCAATCTTGTAACATGGATGGCAAAGGGTATGTGAGGCTACTACGGTCATCTGACCACAGAATGGTGCCGTACATGGGACCCCTCCTCTACTGACCTCAACTCGCTGAGGAGAATTATATTGAGAACCTCCACCAACAGTAGGAGTGAGTATAGATCTTAAGAAGTCTAAAAATCCCATTTTTATCAACTCGTGACTGCGGGGCTGCCCGTACCCCACAGTCGGTTGGATTCAGGTCAAATTGACTAAGGTCATAGCCGTTAAGCTCTCTTGGGCAGTAAGAAGTAGTGCGAGTCGGCATATAATAATCACGCTTTGACAACTACTCGCATCGCTGGTTCTGGTCGACCTGCAACTTCATCATCACCCGAATCAATGACAACTCCTAGTCGGCTTAAGACCTCGAGATGTGTTGCAGACCAGGGTACTTTTGATTGATTCTCGGCACTATTTTCCCATTCACCAATATAGGCGATTTCATCTTCTATCTCTTCTTCACCTTCTGTTTGTGATGTAATATCGGTCCAATAATGACCCAACATTCCAATCTCGGTTGCAAGTGGACGTAATCCTAAGGATGGAAGATGTTTGCGAAGTTGTTCGGTTGGTATAGCACGTGGAATAATCAATAAATCATGATTTCCTTTTTTGAAATGGTGAATTGGTGACCAGCCCTTTTGGCTAACAATGTTGGTGAGATTTACAGTTTGGGCATCTTTCCAATTAGTAGGTAACCAAGCCATTAATGCGCTCCTACCTTTGGTACCGACAACTTGACTGCTCACCTGTAATGCAGTAGTTTTGATTTCTTGGCCCGTCAATTTTTTCCCAGCCTCAGTAGCCTTGATTGCTTTGGAACGGGAAAATGGATTCAGAATCTTTTTCTTTAGTATTGAAAGAGTTTCTTTCATTGTAATAGGCCAATATGGCATCGAGATTGCCCGTTGATGTCGAGGTATTGTTTGCTTCCATTTCTTTAGAGGTATAGCAAGTTTTTCTCTTGAGATTCGCGTACAACACCATCCGGTTGTACCATGAAGAGAGCCTGGGAGTCTGATGATACGCCGAGTATCAGCAGTCACCGTTTTGTCAACAGGGAATCCTGCTTCTAATACTCGGCTAAGAAGAGATTGGCGTGATTCGCGCACCATTTGTTCACGCTCGCGTGGTTCGGGAATTGCGAATAATGAACGGTCAGTATCTTTGAGAACTAAATGGAATCCTTTTCCTCCACTATAACTGATATATTGCAAATCAAGATTCTCATTTTCATCAAGCCATTTGAGCAGGTTGTGTGTGGCTTGTCTTGCTCGTTCTAAGCGTCTATAACAGAACGGGCGAAAATCAATATCGAAAACTACCAGATGATCTATCAGGATTGGCGAAGGTACATCGGTATCTTTGAGTCGTGGAAGTTCAACAGGATTCAACCAAGCAGAAGTACCGATGTATAAGTCACGCGGAGCATTGTGTTTGAACAATTTACGAAGTGAAGATTCATTGCTAATTTGTCTTCCTGATGTAACCCATCTTCCATTGAGTAAACGCCAACGAAATTGATGACGAGACGACTTTTCAAGCCATTGCAAATCTAATTGCGTGGATTGATACCACGCATTCAGTTCTTCTTGAGAAAGCATCTGTACGGGCCTAACTAATACATCAATGTCAATTTTTTCATTGAATGATTTTATGGTTTGAATTAACTCAAGGTTGGTGAAGATACCATTCGCTACCGCTTCCTTGTAGGCGATACCAATTGGTTCCATTTTCCTCAGTAAACCATTCATATCCATGTTCATCGGTTGACGTAGGAGTTGCATCTATCGCTGGAGTAAATG
>JABIGP010000041.1 GCA_018650105.1 Methanobacteriota archaeon | reverse complement strand
TACATCATTAATCGTTGAACAACTATCTCCTCTAACCCATGAAAATTTCGGATTGTCGCCATATGAATGTTCAAGTGCAACGACTGTTTTCGTAACTCTATCTACATCATCACCATTAGCAACTCTAACAATTAAATTACGAAATACACCATCTGGTGATGCTTGGCCACCTTCTAGACTTGCATCGATTGCTCGGGTTTGCATTTTGTAAGAAATATCAATATTTGAAATCTTGATTCTACCTGATGATGCAGCTTTCACACCCAATGTCACCAATACATCGCCCAAACCATTTTCTGGAATTGCATCATTGAATGCTTGAATCATTGTTGGAGAATATTTTACATCAACTCCAACAACTGAATCATCGCTTGCTTCTACAGATGATTCATTAAGGAACTGTAGTGAATCCCAATCCCAATTGCCATCATTACCAATATCTATTTTAGGTCGGTCTGGATAACCTTCTTCATAATTTAGAACAAAGGAATCTATTAGAGGAGTCTTGTCTGTATCTGCGGAAGTAATGTCCATTGTGTAACGTAGAATATCACCGGCACCATCCGTTGAAAAACTAGTTTCTTGGCCATTAATTGCTGGTAACCAAGAGGTCCCATTATCATTTGAAACCATTACTTGTACGGTTGAACCACTCGGTTCATCGGAAACCCATACCGGCCTAACTTTACCGACTTTGGTACCGGTTGGGTAATATGGTGATGTCCAACTTCCGGTAGTCGTGTATGAAGTTGCATATTCTAAATCAACCCACCATGATACTGCTGTTGAACCAATTAGTTGTGCTTTCCAAACTAATTCTTTCCCAGGGAATTCAAAATGAATTGTTTCATTTGATTCAACCTGTTGCCAATGAGTTCCGTTATCTGCAGATATCCAATAATCAACCCGATCACCGATAGATGCTGCTGATGAATATGTCACCATATTTGCAGCAACGATATCTTCCGTACTATTTGTCACAGGGCCGTACCATGTGGTAGTTCCGGGTGCGGGTGTCGTTTCATACTGCCAACTCGTCCCATATTCTCGATAATATAGCGTATTGCTGCTCCATGTGGAATACCCACTATCAACTGTGATAAATCTCTCACCATCAAACTGCAAACCATAACCTAGAGCCGAAACTTGTTTCGTCCCTGCTTGAGGTACAAGTGAAGAGGATTGACCTGATATTGCCCAAGCTTCAAGTTGGTCTTTATCATTGTATACTGTACCTTTTTGGCATCGCATGAAGAAAGTTGTTTCATTTACTTCTAAACCTCTAACAATCTGCCCAGTTGTACCACATTCCCAAGTTGAACCACTTGTAGTTGAATAAGAATAACTTTCCTGGCCTCTCGTATATTGGCCTGGAGAATTACCATCGAATGTATATGGAACGATTCTTCTCTGCGAATTATGCACAATCCAAACTAAATCTAAATCTCTGTCATATGCAATTCCAGTATAATCACCATATTGTGGTGAAACATCATAGGAATCAAGACACGTCCAGACATCATCTCGAGAAATATCCATTTCGATTACTCGATGATATTGAGTTGGTGCGTTCGAAGAGTAAGTGTATTTGTAACCAGAAAGAATTCCAAATAATCTTTCATCATCAGTTATTGTCCAATCTCTAAATCCATATTGACCGTAATAACTAGAACTATGTTTTTGAGGCAGAGTACATTGCGCTTGGTCCAATGTTATTGTAGAATGACGGCTAGCATTATTTGGATATAATTTCTGAACAATATTGCTGAATTTTGAAGATGACCAAGTTGACAAAAATAGCCAATCATGGTGCTTTAATACCGCACCTTGGCCTTGAGACATCAAACTGGAAGAGGTCTTAGTAACTTGACTTGAAAAACGTGACTCGGTAGAATTAGAGGTGTGGGGTTGGCGCAGAGAATAGGAACCATTGTCCAACCAAGCATCGGAGTTAGGATTTACTTTTTCATCAAATCCATGTGGAAAAAATACCTTTTCGGGAGAGGATAGTGCAAGAGAAAGATCACCACTTCGTGAATCTGTCATCGAATCAGTACCTCTGATCCAATCAGCCCTATTGTCGGTTACTTTTTGACTCCAACCAGTAGCGCTTGCACCTGAAAGTGTCATTGATACATCTGTAACCAACGCACCCTTTGGAATACTAATGTGGGCACCAGTATCCGGATTCGCCCCCTGGAAGAGAGCGATGTATTCGGTGGAACCATCGCTGAATTCGTAGACATGCCGAGCAACCCCTGATGCTTCAGCATCCCCCACAAAAACATCCGCAAAGGGAGCCATTGGAGATAAAATGAGAATTGCAAAGAGGAGAAACATGATTCCGCGACGGGGGGATGATGTTGTTGACACTAGACTCACCATAACCTGCACAGTCGCTTGAGCCTTTGAATTATACCCCTCCGAGACAATTCAAAATATTGAAGAAAAGTGACCTTTTTTCAAAGTTATAATCATATTATGCAGTCTGGCGTGAATCATAACGGATTGGCGATGAATCGCCTCTGATTCCATCATCTTCATCATCATGGACTTCGAACCAATCAACCATCCAATCACCATCTGTATCCCAATTCATTGGGTCACTTCCCTCTGCAATGTGGTCATTGTCTAAATCAAGATAATACCAGCCCAATTCATGCTCTCCTACACTCCTTACTGGAGCAGTATTTGGTGAACCTGCGTAATAGATGTCCCATTGGTCTGTCCGGTTACCTGCTAGAATAACTTCATCATCTGACGAATCTAGTAGGAGGAAATTTGTGTCTTTGTCATCGACGACATAGGCATATCTAATATCCCCTCCAAAAGATTTATCCATTTTCAAATAATTTGCTGTGGATTCATCAAACAATCCAATATGAAGCAATGCTCCACGTAATTGCCACCATTCAGTAACCGGTGCACCTTCATAGACCATTCCGCTTAAGCGTACGGCGTTTGGACTTGTCAAATCGTTATCAGTAATCGCATAGAATTCTTGGAAGTTAGTGTATGGTTCATAATTACAACCAGCACCACTACAATCCCAATTTCCATCCATGTCAGGATCAAAATTAGCATCTACCGGATTTGCCGGGTCCAATTTGAACCAAGTAAAGGCCAAATCTGGTCGGCCTAACGTTCCATTTGCACCCTGCTGAGAAAGTGGTAAACATGACATTGTAGAGGTATCACAAGGTCCGCCCGTAGCAGCATCAACCCAAATTACTTCAATTTGCATATATGTACTATAATTATCGTTGTCTTCGTTCCATCCTTTCTCGTATTCATACCAGTCCGGTAGCATGTCTCCATCGCTGTCGTTATCACTTGGATTTGTACCATATTTGAAAACTTCACGCCCATCTGAAAGATTGAAATCTTGTATGTGTGAAGTGACTATGCCATTTTCAACTGTTGTAATGTATGTGACACTATCTTCATCACTATCATTTAGATCTGGACGAGTAGCATTATCCCACTCCATCCAATTGGTGAATGGTAAATCTCCAATTCCCGCCTGAACGACTACTCCTGAAGGAGTAAAGATACGGTTATCCCAATTTCCTTGGTCTGCAGGAGTATCGAAAGCTGTGCGATTATACCATCCATCATTATCTCCATCGTAATCAACATCCCAAGGATTTATTGGGTTACTGGCCCAGTGATTTTGTGTATTCAAACCAGGCATCCCATATGTAGCATAGCAATATTCCCAGCCATCTGGAATACCATCGCTATCAGAATCTGAGTGAGTTGGATCGGCTACACCAATTAGAGTACGATTGAAATTATCGGAATCAATAGAATTCAATTTGGCCATCCTATCGGCGCTTTCCTGGTTCTTTTCTATGAAATCATTGTACAAGGCAAGTTGTGCTTGGTATTGCGATAGGCCCAATTCCTCTGAGTAAGCAGAAATTGCATCTTCGCCGAAATCAATTATTCCAGTATTGGCTGGAACTGAATCTCTGTTTAGGTATTTACCCCACGTCCTTGATTCCCATTCTCTCAAATTTGAAAAACGCTCATCGTCAGAAATATCTCCATCGCCATCACAGTCAAATGAGTCTCCATCAGTATCCATATCAACATCGCTATCGATTAGAGGATTCATGCTCCAGCGGTTTTGTTCTAAATCCCATTCTGTAAACCAATATTCAAATCCATCAAACATTCCGTCATCATCAGTATCAGGTAAAGTAGGGTCGGTAATACCCATTAACATCGAAATGAATGCATTTGCTGGTTCACCTTGTTGCCAATCATTAAAATCATCAAGCAATCTCTTTCCTCTTGTTTCCTTTGTAATCAAAATTGTGAAGACTCTTTGCGCTTTTTCAGTTGGCTGATTTAGGTCTCCATCAGTATGCATTAGTGGTGCATCAAATGGATGATTACCTCCGTTATCAGGGTTGGAATTAACCAAATCAAACTCTTGTTTGTCAATTAAACCATCACCGTCACCATCAAAGTTACCATCTCCCGCAACAAGTGGGTTTAGTGTCCATGTTTGTGCAGTAGTATTCCAAGAAGTGAACAATAGTTCCACTCCATCCAGCATACCATCACCATCGGTGTCGACATTATTTGGGTCAGCAGTATACCCAGTTAAATTGATTTGTTCACTGGTTAAGAAACTACCAAATGATTCTGGATTGAGAATGCTAGGCCACTGTTGTAGGGCATAAGCACTGCCAACTGTAGTTACAAACCATTGTGGAGATGTACGGTTTTCATTAGTCTCCGATAACTGTGGTGCGACTGAATTATACTCTTCCCAATTGGTCATGCCATCTTCGTCAGCATCTTGCCATCTGTCTGCTGCATCAAGTGGATTTAGAGTCCATTCATCGGCCAAAATATCCCAACGTGCATACCATATTTCCCAACCATCAGGCATGCCATCTGAATCAGTATCTGCACTGAGTGGGTCTGCGGCACCAGATATCATGGTACTCTGTGTGGAAGTAATGGCTCCGCTTGCTCTTTCTCCAAAGCTAGCCTCTGGAGTTCCAAAGTCGCCGATGTTTTGGAACAAATCAGTTGTTAGACCATCTGGTAATGCAACTCCATCCCAGGTTTGATTTCCATCAAATAAATTGTTACGAGAATGGAATTCAAGCCAATTCACAAATGCTTCATTTTGTTGAATTATTCCATCATGGTTAATGTCAAAGCCATCACCATCTGGATTTTCCAGAATGTCCGTTGAATTGAGTGGATTAATTCCGACGCGTGAAGCATCCCATGTACAGGACCCTTTGGATTCCCATCCATCTGGAAGACTGTCTCCATCCGAATCGACATTATTTGGATCTGCAATGAACCATTGCTCGGCTGCTTCTGAAGATTCTCCATGCGTTTCTAATAGCAATCCTTCTATCGCTGCATCTCTGACTAGAGACCATTGATATTCACAAATATTTGCGAGACCATCACCATCTGCATCCCACTCAGCATCATCTGCACGCATCGGGTCTAAAGTCCAGTTATTACCTCCGGTAAATGAAGAACCAATCCATCTTCTATGAGTGATTTCCCAACCATCAGGCATTCCATCTTCATCTGAATCCCAGTTCATTGGATCTGAACTAGCATCAGAGCTAGTCATGCTAAGATATGTGGCATTTGCTGACAATCCTGCAGCATCTCCACAAATATACTCATTTTGCACTGAATAGTGGCACCATAGGTTACTCTGCTCGTAATAATAACCGAAATATTCAGCACCATCTGGCAGGCCATCACCATCACTATCTCCTACTCGTGGATTTGAGGAATTCAGACCTTTTTCTGTTGTTTTTACATAACGGAACTCATCTAAATTTGTCCACAGGCGTTCCAAAAATCCATCCTGATTGAGGTCTAATCCATCTCCATCATTATCCAATTGCGCATCCCATGGGTCGGTTGGGTCTAAGCCATGTGCAATTTCCCAACCATCGGGCATACCATCGTTATCTGAATCATTTGCGCCTGGATCAATCAATTCTAAATTGGCAAATTGTCCCGGACTTGCACCGCCAAAAATGGTATTATTTCCATCAACATCTAAAACGCTTATTGCAACAATTTCGCCAGCAATTCTCTCTTGGTCTTGAAGGCCATAAACTGTAGAATAATCACCTGCAAGAGACCAAACTCCCCAAGCACTACCGATTAGAATTTCATCCCCAGTTGGATATATTGAGTATATGTCATTAGTTTCTTTTATTGAAACTCCCTCTATTCCCGGATGCTGATACTCGCCACTGTGTGTGATGGTATCAGTCAACAAGTCAACTCGGTGCAAACCAGCAGGAGTCCCGAACCAAAGTACCTGTGAATTTGCTGCATTAGGGCCGTCAAGAACAATATCTCTTACTTCCGCAGGATTGCCAATAACACCTAGTGGCAAACTCCTAAGTTCATTTACGATTGCAGGGACACCGGTTGTTTCTGGAGTGAAAAAGAATCTCCATGTTGCCGAAGAATCATCTCTTGCTGATGCGGTTTCAGAAACCAATAACCCTCTATCAGTTCCAATGTATAGCGTCAATACACCACCATTCGGTGAGCCATGGGCAATCGATGTTACGCTCGCATTTGCTTCAAATAAGGCACTCTTTATCCCATTTCCAAGTTCACGAATAGCCGTAACAGTAGAGTCAGGAGCAATTTCCAAAACATTGCCTGCACCCGCATCTCCAAGTGCTAATAATTGCTTATTATTTCCTTCAATATTCAACACTTCCACAGAGTTCACTTGGCCAATTTCTGCCCAATTCCATGATGATAATTCTGATAGCCCTCCATCTGCTTGCAAAGGCGCAACCACTACGCCAATAGAAGTTGCAATTGCTAATGCATATGCAACTGAATCCTGTGATAATATAATTGAGTCAAATAATTCTACCCCTTGAGGCATCCATTGGTCTGTACTTGTTTTTTCCTCATAATCAAGAACAGTAATACCATATTTTGTAGTCACATACATCTGTTTTCCATTGTTATCTAAATCAACAATATCATGATGAATAACGCTCATTTCATCCTCGACTGCAGTGAAACTTAGAGGATAATAATCTAATGTGGAATCTTCTGCACCCAAATATACAGTTTTCAAACCAGGTGCGATGGTATTACCATTATCATAATGTATCAAATATTCTTCAAAGTTGGATAATTGTTCTCCAATCTTCAATGCAGTACGTGTACGGCTAACATCGGGAGAGATTACTCCATCACGATTGAAATCCCAACCGTCGCCATCTGGGTCAAGTAGAGCATCTGTTCTATTCAATGGATCTAATCCGAAATGTGCTTCCCAACCATCGGGCATTCCATCACCATAACTTGGAAATAATCTTCTAACGGAAAATCCATCCCAATGATAGCGGTCTGAATCTTCCAGCAGTGGGTCAGAACCTAGCCACAAATCTTCATCAACAACATTGGTTGCATTAGTAGTACATGCAGACAAAAGATTTTGGAATGTTGCATTATTTCCCGAGGGTAAATATGGCCAACTCTTCAAAATGGAACCCCCTGGCAATGTTGCTGAGCACCAAAGACCATCAAGCTCAACAGTATAATTTGCAGGCGCTCCGTAACGGTATTCTTCAGAAGATGTAAATCTCTCCGAGATTGATAGCACACCATCTTTATTGACATCAAAACCATCATCATCTGGGTCGTCTGTCATATCTGATGAATTCAATGGGTCAAATCTAAAGCAATCAAAGCGAAGAGTGGAATAATCAAATCCGCCAATTCTAGCACACATGTATGCTTCAAAACCATCTGGCATTCCATCTCCATCAGTATCCGATACACGTGGGTCAAGGTATTGTCTATCTCCATCCTCATCTATCATTCCGGTTAGTCCACGGGCAAATCCCGGTTCAGTACAGTTTGCAGGATATGGCCAACAATATTCCTCTGTTGCATTCAGTCCATCCTTGTCAAAATCAACTAATGCATCCGAAGCATTGTCTTTATCCATTCCTGGAATAATCACATCTCTGCCATCAGTAGTACTCCAATTCATCCATTCTTCGAATAAATTTTCATGTACATCGGGAATACCATCCTTATCGGTATCAGTCTCTGGCGGTTTCGCCCCTTCTGTATCATCGGGGTGGATATTAGATACAGGGGAAACTGCTGGAAATTGTGACATAAATAGCAAACTTGCTATCACTGCCAATGTTGTGAGTAATGTTGTTTGACTGCGACGCAATTTATTCACCTTGACAAAGCATACGCTTCGCTAAACTGTCAACCTCTAAACACTACTTATGAGGGTGGTGGTGCACTGTTCATACATCACTTCAACTAAAATCAAGCAATAGTGAGAATTTTTTCAGCAAAATGCCCCCTCTTATGAGGCTTGAAAATTTGGATTTCTTTTCAAACCATATCTTCTTGCCATTGTTTAGGGGATTTATTGAAAGCCCGTACGCGTCCGCCTATGTTTGGTTGGGATGTCATTATCAATTACACATCTAGGAACTGGTAGCCGTGGAAACTCCACGCTATTGGAATCTAAAGATGCTAAGGTGTTAATTGATCAAGGATTTAGCGGCACTCAGTTGGAGAAAAGATTAGGGCTGCTGGGTATTTCTCCGCAAGAAATTGATTGTATTGTCATTTCACATCACCATGGCGACCATGGCGGAGGGGCTCGTATTGCGCAAAAAAAATGGGATATTCCTGTGATTGCAAATGAAAGAACTGTCCAAGAATTAGACCTTGACCCGATGAAAACACAATACTTTGAAGCATTAGATATAATGAAAATTGGCACTGATTTGTCTCTATTAGCAGTGCCAGTCCCACATGCTGGAGCGGATAATGTGGCGTTTGTAATCAGCCACTTAGGGGAGCGTGCAGCAATCATTACCGACCTAGGTTCGTGGACAGATGAATTAGTCCAACATGTACGTGGATGTCAGCACATTTCTGTTGAGGCGAATTATGATGCCAAACGGCTCATGAGTGGCCCATATCCTTACTCATTGAAAGAAAGAATAAGTGGTAGAGGCGGGCACCTTTCAAATGACCAGACAGGTGAATTTTTATCGTTGGTTTGTACCGAAAAAACCAGAAGTATTACACTGACACATCTGAGTGAAAGAAATAACCAGCCACACCTTGCAGAATCCACTGTTTTGTACTACATTGATGAGGTGTTCGAGGGAGATATTCATGTCTCATCTCAAGATGGTCCTGAAATTACTCATTTCATCGGTAGCGATGCCTTAGAGAAAAAACAAACACTTGCTGAATTGAATCGTTGAATGTATATTCAAAGCAGAATAATCACCCCCTATGGGGGGTGAATAGGTCAAGTGCTAAATGGGGTCAGCAACGTGGGCTGTTTGTGAAGTCGTCACCCGAGACTCGTATTCGCACTTCATCCGCTGGTGATGAAAGGGCGGTAAGCGAAGTTCTTGGAGTCATTATGATGATGGCAATGGTCGTCACAATTATGGGCGGAGTATGGGTTTTTCTCAACCCATATCTTGTTGATTTTCAAGATAACACAAATTGGAAGTCTGCTGTTTCTATTGCCGATAGGATTGATGACAGGCTTGATGTCGCCGGTTCATCGCCTGAAAACACAGGTATTCGCAATACCTATTCGTTGAAATCAACAATATTAATGCCTGTTGAAAATGTTGAAACATGGTCAATATCTGCTGATTTAGTCAATTCAGAACGGATTGAAATAATTAATTTAAACACTACATCAATATCGATTTTAGCAGCAAATGAAACGGCTCGTAGTGTGAAAATAGAAAATGAAGACTCTAGTTTCACGCAATCATTTCAAGCATCGCATGAAGCCACCGTCATCACTCATAATATCAGTAAACAACATTGGATGATGGTCACAGTATTCGATGAAGACAATACTCCAATACATAGATCGTTTGAAATTTCATTATCTGGTTTGTCAATCTCAACATCATTCGGTGAGGGCCAACATAAGATTGCATTGATGAATAACGCAAGGTCTTCTCAATTTCCAAATGAGCCATGGCACGTAACTCGCTTGCCAAATATGGAAATCGATACACTGGCAAATGGTCAATTCCGCTTCTCAATTCTACTGACTGATGTCACCTGGAACGGAAGTCTTGGCTCATCTAACAATATGGCTGTTAACTTTGAATCACTGGGTGCATTGACTTTGTTCACAGGAGATGCTTACAATGTTCGTTTCATTGTCGATAATAATTTACATGAGGTAATCACTCCACAATATCATGATAGCTGGTTAACCGATTACAAAATTAATCGTGCCAGTGGTACTCTTGACACCTATACTGGATACGCCCCTTACCAGAGAGCGAGCGGTGCCGATGGCCTCACAATTGAAAGTCAGGGTGCAACCATCAATCTAGAGATTGACCTACAAAGAATTGAGGTGGGCCGATGAATTATGATTTAGTAAGGGATGAAGAGGCGGTCAGTGCTGCTGTTGCCACCGTTCTATTATTCGGAGGAGTTCTGTCAATTATTGGAATGATGATGGTCTCCATGATACCTGTTATTGAAGAATTACAAGGCTCTGTTGAAAGACATGATATGTCGTCTCAAATGACATTGCTGGCAAAGCAGACTGCTGAATTAAGTGAGGCGGGAATGCCAGGAGATTCCACAGAAGTAGAACTAATCCCAATCGATGGAAATATTGTTTGGGATAAAACTAGAGGAGGGATGTGGTATTCTGCTACTTGGTTTGATGACAATTCATTACGCATGAGAGGCGCATTAGATTTTGATGATTCCTTAGATATCAGGCATTCCGAAAGTGAAGTGAAATCAGTCTGTATTGATGACCTTAGACTTGGACCACTAAATCCTTACATCTATTCAGTTCCAAGTTGGGTTGATGATGTGCGATTTGCTGCTGCCCCTGGATTAGCGATTCCACTGGGACCAATTGATATCGACATATACCAAGATGGTGTTAAGGAAGAAATCTCATTAGCACTTGATGATTCTCACATATTGGATTTACGAGATATTGGAGAACTTACAATTAAGTCATCACATAAATTGGTGTTAATGTTCTCTGCGGGCGATGGTGGTGCAACTGTAGTCACAGCAAATGATGTATCTCCGGTGGATAAAACAGGGCGTTCATGGTCAATACCACTACCTTCAGGCCAATCACAGATTCACATTGTAAGTGATATTGCTAATCAAGTTAGAATTACTGAAGAAAGTACTACTACGACAAGTTACTCTATTCCGAGTGGGTCATCTCGACTTGCTGTTGCATCAACTCATGATATCAGCATGCAAGCACCTGGAGTAGTTCATGTTTCAACTAGTGCTAGTTCTCATTTATTGTTGCGAACAAATATTGATGGAGGAATTGGAAGTACATCTTGGCCTTCTACTAATGGTGCTTTACTAGGCCATGAATTTAACACGCCGTCATTGAATGGAGAATTGGCTATCACAAATCCCAATAATGATCCAGTGACAATCACATGGAAAGGTGGAGGGACTTCTGTTTCAGCACAAGCAACAGCATTCATTTCATGGCCACCTGAAACAATTGATGACTCACCTGTTATCGATGCTAGTTCAGATATCTTTGTTTCCTGGTCGGCATCAAGTAATACGACAAAACAACAGAATGTCAGTTCAGTGAACTTGCTTCCTGCTGTTGACACTGGTGCAACATCTGGAAACTTATTCCTTCATTATCAAACTGAAAGTAATATTCAGCACCAATTAAGTTCAACATTGCAAGGCTTCCTCACAAACTATAATGCCAGCATGAATGCAAATCAAACTGCAATTTTAACTAGCGATTCACCAAGTGCAATTTTCAATGCTAGTGAAGGAACTAGTAAACTAACTGCTGATGGAAACCCGATTAGAGTTCATCATTTAGCAGGCAGTAATGGATTGATACAAGCGATGCATGATGGTGAACAAAGATGTGTAGCGATAAATGTTCAAGCAAGTGGATGGATAACAACATCTCTACCTTGGAAATCATTCTCTGGGCGTTCCGAAATTGATGTAGAAAGAGGTTGGACGAACGGAGAACATCCCGCTAGTATGTCAATATCGGTATTGGCTGTTGAAGGTGCTAATTCCCATTCAACCATCGGAACTGTTTGGGCATTCCATCTCTCAAGATTAACATACGAATTTTCCTCATCTATTATGGGGATGGAAGTTGCATATAGCGGTGGTGCAGTTGTAACTAATCACCCTGAATTTGAGGCTTTCATTGTGACCCCTCCATCGGATAGAGGCGGCCCTGGACCGCGTTTTGCCGCAACAATTCCATCATTACATCCAACCTCAAACAGCCTTAGCGGTGGTGGGAAACTGAGCCTTGATATTGAATTAGAACATCGTCAATCACTAGCCTCAACTACTGCCTATGAAGTTCGCAGAGGTTGGTCCTCACCGTATGGAGAAGCAATTGCAGTTGATTCAGCTGATGGCTTGGAATCCAGTGAAGATTGGACCATTTATCCTGGAAGAATCGATTTGCTAACAGATTATGTTGGCTGGGTGCCGGACCCAAGTTTTAACACAGCAGAATCCATTTGGCACACCAATGGTGAAGCGATTCAGTTTACTTTACAGATGTCATCATTGACCGTTGATATTGGGGGTGAGATCTGATGGAAAAAAGTCGATTGCGTAGTGATGTACATGCTGCTGCAACAGAATTAGGATATGTGTTTACTTTTTTGTTGGGTGTATTATTGCTTACGATGTTTTCAGTATGGGCATGGGATATTGAGACTGCAACGCGTGATAGATGGAATGAAAATGCTATTGAGGCGAATATGGATGATATCGCTAGTGCCATTGAAAGAGCAGATGAAGCAAGTCGAATTGATGGAGCAGAATATGCTGAATCTGTTGATTGGAGGGTTTCAGAGGCTGATGAATCAAGGTTTAAATTAATTTTAACCGACTCTGAAATTACTTTAGTTGATGAAGGTGGTACTCTTGATACTACCGTTTTGATTTCTGGCGCAGGAAGTGGCACTCACGAAGGTGAAATTTATCTCGGTGGGGCAAGTAAAGTATGGGTAGTTCACAATAATGGAATTACAACAATTCAACTTGATAGACCGCAGTCATAGAATTTAATTCATCTTGACATTACTGCTCTGTGAACTTGTGCTTGGACTTCTTGCATCCTTGATTTCGCACCAAGTTCTCTAAAGACAGATAAGGCTCTTTGTAGATATTCCATTCTTCTTTGCTTATCAGTAGCCACTCCACCTAGGCGTGAAAGTAACTCACCAATTTGCATTCTTAGGTCGTTTGCTTCAGCCAATACAAGAGCCTCACGGTAATGTTCCATTGCTTCTTCAGTTCGTCCAGCATCTTGCAATACTTCTCCAAGCAAGGTAGTAATTTCAACCAATGAAATCAAATCTCCTGCATCTCCCATAGTATCAAGCGCTGATGAATAATGGTGCAATGCGACATCTGAATCACCCATTTTCGCATAATAGCGACCAAGGACTGCTTGTGCTCTAGCATGCAATTGCACATCATCAATTCCATCTGTTTTCTCAAATGCTGCCAGTGCATGATCTCTTGCTCTATCAATTTCATCTAGTTCCAAAAATGCTCTGGCCAATATTAACTGACTACCAAGTAGTTCGTTGGAATCAGATTGTGAAAGAATCTTCTCAACTTCACCATATGCTTCAAGCGCCTTAGATTTATCATTACGTCTTCTCAGGAGATACCCCATATTGTTGTATGAACGAGCCGCTCCTTTGGCATCATCCAATTCAATGAATTTCTCAAGTGCATCTCTGTGCATTGACAGCGCATCATCTGATTGTCCTTGCTTCAATGCAATATCGGCTAATGCTGAAAGAACTTCAGCTTCAACTATTGTTAAACCGCTTGCTTCAGCAAAAGTATTTGTTTGTTGGAGGATTTCTTTTGCCTCCGCAAATCGTCCCAATAATACCAAGACTTCTCCTCGTAACTGATACAATTTTGTTTTGATATTATTGTTCAAGTTCTGCTCTGGAATAGATTCGATTAATCCGAGTAATTCCATGTGACCTTGGCTGACAATTTCTCGTCCTTGGTCCACAACCAAATCTGCTGCTTCCTCACCACAATCACACTTGGTTAGGTGGAATATCAATTCAATTGATACATCTGGTGTTGCTTTGAGAGATCTATACCATTCACAGCACTTATTGTGAACTTCTTTTCGAGTCTCCTCATCGAGTGAGCGAAGTAAAAATTCTCGGATTAAATCGTGCAGGTCGTAGGTTTCTGTGTCCACATCACGGGCCAAACCTTGCTCAACCAATGAATCCAATTCATCAGTATCCAAACCTTGGGCTGCTAAGGCTTCTAATTTGACAGGCTCTCTAAAAATAGCAAGACAAGTTAGTACTTGCTTTTGTCTTGCACTCAACTTTGAGAAAATTTCAACCGAGACATAGTTTTCTAGTGTTTCGTGGAATGCTCCGGCACTCGCTCCACGATTAATCAATTCAAGAACCAATGGATGACCTCTTGATAACCCGTGAATATGTAACCATTGTTCATCTTCAAGAGTTTCAAAACTAGACAATAGATTTCTTCCTGCTTCGCTATCTAGTCCGTCTAATGGAAGAACTAAACTAGCAATCCTACCCTCTGCGTCCTTAGTTGGGACAACCGGTTTGAAAGAACGTGAAAATATTACCAAGCCAATTTGTTCTTCACTGCCCAATAGGGCCAAAGACATTGCTTGAAAGGTCTTATGAAGTATAGAATCTGCAATTTTATGGAAGTCATCAATTACAATTAATGCCGCTGTTCCTTCAAGAGCATCTACTAACAAACGAGCTGCTTCAGAAGGTTTTGGAACAGGGGTTGCTGCTAGATAATCGGCAAAGGTTGGGTCACCAATATTGGCTAGCCAATCGGCAACTGAATCGAAGAATGATCGGGAACCTTCCCAATCTTGACAACGGTGATACAACAAATTCCTACGATGCATGAATCTCTCAATTAATTTGCTAGCAATCGTGGTTTTTCCTATTCCTGCAATTCCAGGAATTAGCAAAGTTGTTGCTCTAGCATCAAGTAAATTCACCATATTGTCAAGTTCTTTTTCTCTTCCGTAAAAGTGTCTCAATCTTGGCAAGTCACCAAGTGCAGTTACCAACTGTTTCTCAACATGCTTAGACAAATCTCTTTCAACTAATTCCTTTGAAAGTAATCTAGTATCCAATATCCCATTATCATCAAGATATCTAATCAAGTCAACTGGTCTCATTGAAAATGGTAATTCTTGATTCGCATTGCCAAGTGTTGTCGCAACAATATTTCCACCCTCTAATATTGCTCTGATTGGGAAGTCTCGCAATCTTTTCCAAGTATCATCAGCCAAATTCATTCCCGGTTCTGTGAGAAAATATGCTTTACGCTTTCTTGAAACACCTTTTACATGTGCTTGTCTCTCTATTAATAGGCCTTGATCTTTGAGACCTGCGATTGCCCTAGGAACATTTGAACGAGCGATTGATACAGCGTTTGCAATTCCCATTTGTGAAAGGGCAAATGGAACCTCAACGCTTACTTTGTAATCCGAATAATCAAGTAAATGAAGCAATATTCTTTCTTGAACACCGGGCTTTTGATTTACGGTCATATCATCACTCCCATTAGTAAGCCTTTCAATAGTTTTGGTGTAAGGTGTCAGTCAAACTTCAACTCATTGTTGGTAGTTAGGATCTGCTACCCATTGATTAGTTTCTGCATCCCATAACCATCCAGGATGTTGAGAAACCTCAGGTGTAGCGACTTGTTGTACCGGTTCTGGAACTGTTGCTACTGCTGCTGCCACTGGTATTTCAGGCGTTAATTTTGCCTTACCCCAAGCATATGGGTCTTCTTCAACTTCATTGGTTTGGTCGGCAAGTAATTCTTCATCATCTAATTCTTCAAACTCAATAAAGAAAAATGCTCCTGCTGCTAATATCACGATTAAGGCAACTACACCCAATATCATTAGCCATGGGCCACTCATTGTATCGGAATCACTGGCAACACTCAAAGACCATGATTGGTCTGCCGAAGTTTCAGTATCCTGGAATATTTGGCCATCCATTTCGAATATGATATTTCTTGAACCCTCAGTATTTAGTTGGCTTTGGGAAATTTCCATTGACCATGTTCCATCCGAAAGAACTCGTGTTGAGTTAATTCTCACTCCACCTTGCTGGATTAGTGCTTTAACAGTACTTCCAGGCAATCCTTGTCCGGAGAAAACTGCTGGATTATCATATGAAACATCACCAGTGTTTTCTCTTTGAGCAGAGAATGCTACAGATTTCACAACAATATTCACCTTATGCGAATATACCACAGAATCATGAATATCTCTTGCTTCAAAAATAACTCCTACTAGTGACCATTCTGAAACTGTGCTGTCAGAACGGGTAGCAGGGTCGTATGTTGCAATTCCTAATGCATTAATTGTGATGTGATACATGTATTCGTCATCATCTAGATTTGATACATCGTTATAGATATCAAACGATAGTGCTTGAGCCGTAGTACCGATACCATCAGCATCATTGAAGAACTCTGTTAGATCAATAACTGCACCAGAACCACATCTATCAATAGAAGTTGATTGCGAGTCACAGAAAATTGTTACCGTACTAGCCCATCCGCTGTCATTGAATGTTGGTGGAATATTGTTGAGGTCAGTCGGATTATCAATGATAATTCGGTTAGTAACCAATTGTGAATATTCTTCACCATCGTATGCACGTACATTCAGCTCATATTGTTGGTCATGAATTAAATCAGATGTATCCCAAGTAGTTGACCATGCTCCATTCGGAGCAAAGTTAGTCACTGGATTAGGACCATTTTGTAGAGAATATCCGCTCGCTAAGTCAACAATATCAATTTCTACTCTTGTCACTTGACCATCATTATCTCGCGCTACACCTTGAATGAGAGTATCTTCTGATGCGCGAATTAGGTCCATGTCCAACGGTTCACTGATTTGAACAATCGGTGCTTGATTATCGTTATTGATTTGTAAAGTTCGAGTTTCAGATGTGCACACTCCAACTTCGTCAATACAGAAATCGCTATCACTTGCCCAGATCTCAAACGTATATTGTCCAGTTGGCAATTCATCAAATTGCCATTCGTATGCCCATGCTGTAGAGCCTGTTACATCGAAGTGTGAGCGATAAGGTTCACCTTGTGAATTGAGTGGTCCAGTAATGTCAAACCAAATACCCTTGATATCACTGCCCCATGTACCTGAATATGGGTCTGATGCAGTTCCTGTAAAGAGGACTTTACCAGAATCATGGGTTGTTCCATCATTTGGAGTGTCAACCAATATTGTTGGAGCGACTAGATTTAACTTGAACTTTCTTACTTCTACTGGAGAGTAGTCAAGACCGTCATAAGAACGTACGCGGAAAGTAACATCTCCTTCACCTTCTGGATGTGCTGACAAATCCCATGTAAATGACCATGTTTTGAATGGGTGATTTGCTAGTGTAATCACTCCATTTGATTGTGATGTATCAACTGCTGAATACCAATCGTTTGAACTAGGAGGTTGGATTTCAACCTTCTTTACTAATCCAAATTGTGATTCATAAGCGATAATATCCAATGCATATGGTCCTGCCAATCCGTCCCATGCAGAACCTGTGAGAACTGCAGTAGTTGCGAATGAGAAACCATCATTTTGTTCAACTGTAACACTCGGTTTGATATTGTCCAAGTTTATTACATCGTCAATAGGACCAGATAGAACATAATTAAATTCCTTAGTACCCTTACCAAACTTGTATGCATTTACACTGTAAAATGGCATTTCACGATTGGAGGTTCCAGGTTCACAATAAGATGTGCCTGTTGAGGTAGTGCTATTATCTGCAGAATCGATGTATGTGTCTCCATCATTATCATATCCATCAGCACAAGAATTTTCATCGATGTAAATTAGATTACCTTCAGAATCGGTTTCACCAGGGATTGAGACATTTGTTTCTCCCACTTGGTGATTCCAATTTCTATCCAATAAGAAATCACTCGGAAGTGAAACTTGTTGAGTGAATCCAAATGAATCGGTTTCAAGAGTGTATAGTGGAAGCCCAGTTGCATCGCTGATCACTACTGTTGCTCCTGCAACATTGCTATTCTTGGCTTTTACTTGGTACCTTACTAGTTCACCTTCTCTTACTTGCGCACCCCAAGCGGAATTTTGTGCTTGAGTGTGTACTTTGGATGAATCGAAATTTTGCAAATCAGCGTATGAAAATACTGTTGAATTTTCAACTACTTCTAATGCAAGTGGCATATAGCGAGGAGGTAATACCTTGGTTTGCGGAACTTGTAAACATTCAGCCAATACATATGGGCATTCTGCACCTAACCAACGAATGCTTACAGGATATAATTCTCCTGCACCAGGGTCTGGAATAAACTCAGATTGTACCGTTACTCTTGATTCAGTAACATTGTATATTTGTGAAGCATTAGTCCATGTGTTGCCGGAGAAATATCCGATGCTGCCATACTTGTTGCCATATCCATCGTCATAGTGTGAAATATTTGCTGCAAACGCACCTGCAGTATCTGCAACATTGCGTTGTACGTTAACTATCGAACCTCTGGCTCTAATAATATCTCCTTGATTCCCAGAGATTGTGTTATCATATACTGTAGCAGAGGACATGAAAACGTGTACCGCTGGACAAGGGAAATCACCACCATACATCTGTGAACTACAAACACCAGAATTATTTGAAATAATGTTATTTGCAAGATAAAGTCTTGCAGCTGTTGGTGTAGGAACTTGCCAGCCTTGATCTTTAAAGTGGTATTCACCTATTAGGACCGGCTCCTTTGCAGTATCTTGAATTGTGTTATTTTCCGCAACTACATCTGAAGTCCCATATATCCACAAACCGTTCCATCCACCAATTGGTCCAATATTGCTATGATGAATTTCTAATGTGGATGAACTTACACCGATTCCAGAACCTTCTCCAGCACCTGAAATATCAACATTATTTGCTACCACAATAGCACCATCATAAGCGGTAATTCCGGCACCTTCTTCTGTCACAATTACTGTGTCATCAATAGATAATGTGTGCTTGATATTTCCTGTTTCCTTGTGAGAGTTTGTATCAATTGCGTTACATTTTGTTGTGACTGTTGAATTAGCCAACCAACCGGATGAACCCTTCAAAAACAATCCATATGTGTTATCCTTGACGTCCAAATTATCTAAGCCGATATATGAATTTTCAAGATAAATAAGAGAGCGTCCTCCACCTTGTTGGCCACAGTCTTTGCTATTGTCGCCAGTAAAAACTGAGTTTTCGATCTTAAAGGTTGCTAGAATTCCTGCTCCTGCACCGTATGCTCGCACTGCTGCTGCATCATATTCTCTACCATCCACACCCAATGTAAAAGAAGAATCTTTGAGATATGGGGCTGCGAAATCAACTGCTAATACGTTAGAAGTGTTGACATCTTTGAAGGAAACACCATTCGCAGTTGTTGAAGAACCATCAAACACTAGAGCTCCGTATTGTACTGACTGAAGTGATGGTACATACATTGGGTAACCATATGTATTTTCAAAGTGGGCGTAGTTAATGGATGTCAATGCTTGGTTAATTGTACTTCTAATAATCATTCCAGAGCCGCAAGCAGCATCGACGTTGTTGAGGTAAGATGTTGTGTTATCGTAACATCGTCCAGACTTGGTATAATCTGATGCTGAAGGAATGCTCCAAACAAAGCGTGCCATGTTTGAAGCAGAACCGGATGATGCGCCACAAGAAGTATCGCCGATACAGATAGCACCTGCTACATCAATGAATTTCCCATAAGGAATATTGATCGTAGTTCCTGCATTTACAATCAACTTAGAACCTTCAGCAACAAGAATGTCGCCATTTAGATTCATGGTTCCAGACCATGTTTCGGTTCCAGTAATTGTACCAGAAGTTGTTTCGTTCACTGCGGATGCAGATGGTAATGTGATTAATCCAGCAAAACTGGATAGTAATAATAGCATTACCAATGATAGGCTCTTGTGGGATGACTGTATTGACAAATTGTCCACCTCGTAAACAATGCCATTATCCACTTGAATATAACACTGCGCCTCAGTTATTGATTTAATAGTATCAATTTTTATTAAAAATATCATAAAATTAGCATTTAAAATATCAATTCCCACTAATAATATCACTAATTATTTCCAAAAATATCTTCACAATGTCACGCAGCACCCTCGTTTCCACTGAATTCCGATGAAATGATAAATTGTTTTGAGTTTAACATTGCACGGAATCTTCTATTTCTTGTAGCCACAATTGCGACCTTAATTCACCATAACCAAAATAATCATCGTGTGTTGAAGCGAATTCATTCTGCTGTGCAGAATTCATCAGTGCCAACTTTACCGAATCGATGCATGAACCATTTGAGTCCTGATTTGGTTTTAGTTCGGGATGAGCTTGAAGTATTAATGCCAGCGCACCTGAGACGAATACAGTGGACACTGAAGTCCCACTGCTTGAATACCAATCACCATTATCTCCTGTACTGACTATCATGTGACCAGGAGATACTACTTCTGGTTTAAGATTTGGATGCTGACGTGGATTTTCTGTCTCGGATAACTGTGATCCTGAAGAGGAATTCACCCATATTTGCCCATTCATAGTTGTTGCACCCACTGTTATTACTCTCGCTACATTTGCAGGTGCAGAAACCATTCCATCATCATCTGGGCCACCGTCATTACCTGCTGCGGCCACCACGAATATTCCCGAATCTACTGCCATCCGTGCTGCTGTTACGCTTGCACCTTCCCGTTCATTGTCGAGTTTTTGCTGACCTCCTAGTGATAGTGAAATAATATCAGCAGCAAAGTCTTGCTGACACCAATTTATTGCATCCGCTACAATGCTTTCCTCACCAGTATTTTCTCCATTACCATTGTTATTTAGCGCCGCAACCACAGCTAGAGTAATATTTGGTGCGATGCCAATTTGATGACTTTGGCTAACCAGTAACCCTGCCATCATCGTTCCATGTCCAACTGAGCCATAATCAACAGGAACTGTAGAATCACCAATTAAATCTTTGAAAATGACATCAACTCCATCTAATGATGTATGAACTGATGAAAAACCGGTATCAACCATACAAACTCTAACTCCTTGGCCATTTAGCCCCTCATCTTGTAATTGACGTACCTCCGTCATTTCAAATGCCCACTCGGATGTAGGTGGCGGTAATTCAACAAACAATAATCCCGATTTCCAGACCAATAGTAGAACTACTGAAAATATTGCAAACAAAGTAATATTGCTGATGAGAACTCGAGTTCTTCTAACTTTAGCAATTGGTTCAGCATAACGAGGTGCCCATCCTGTAACCTCTGCCCTCCATTCATCATGATAGCCCGAAGTTGAGGGATCAATTGCAGACAGAATCCTTCTATCCGATGGCTCTGGTAAGAGGTCAACTCGGTCTAGCCCATCCAATCAAACCACTCCCTAATCCATGTGAATCCAATAATGCGTTTCAATGCTTGTTTATTTGGTTCAATGTATTTGCAAAATATGTGACCTTGCTCACGCTAGAATAACGCTAAAGCAATTACCTATCTAATTCAAATCAGAACTTGGTGGAGCCTTTGTTTCTTGACATCTTGACAGCGCCATATAACACGAGGATTACCAATGCGAATATCGCTATTTGGAATAATACAGATTCTTCACCTGTATCAACATTGATTTGGTATTCCAT
>JABIGP010000209.1 GCA_018650105.1 Methanobacteriota archaeon | reverse complement strand
TTTGCGACCACCTGAAGGTTTACGACGAGATATACCATGCCATTGTGCCATTAAAAACGCATCCTTACAAAGCCATGCGACCAGCCAACCATATATGAAAGCAACCCTTAGACACAATTCGCTTCAAAGCGCGATACTGAATCGCCATTAATCGTCTGTAATATCGCAACTAATTGGTCGCCAGCATGTAGTTGACCGACTCCTGCTGGGGTTCCAGTGAATAGATAATCACCTTGACAAACCGGCGCCCATTGTTGTAGTGCCTCAATTTGCATGAGCGGGGTAATGCTCATTTGAGAGAGTGGGGCTTGCTGAACAACCTTGCCATTTACAGTTAATAGCAAAGCCAATCCTTCAGTTTCATCAACTAGTGAATTGTAGTCGCCTTCCCAATCAGAAAATGGCCCGATTACCGCACTATCGGTGAAACACTTTCCCTTTGCCCAAGGAATCTGTTGTTCTCGGCATATCGATTGTGCCGCCCTGTCTGTCAAATCTAATCCAACCGCTACAGCCTCTACTTGGAGATTATCACCAATACGAATTACACATTCAATTTCGTGGTGAACTTCGCCTGGGTGTTTTGAGATTTGCAAAGGACTTACTGTGGTAATACAATTTTCAGGTTTAACAAAAAACACCGGTTCTGCTGGCTGCTTGTTGCCTAACTCTTTGGCGTGTTTTGCAAAGGTTCGAATGGTACACCATAGCGCCATGAATATGTCCAATGCGAAACAACAAATGAATAAGATGGTCGTGCTAAGTGTCAAAAGTAGCAACCCATAGCATCAGATAATGGCAAAGGAATGGCATATCAAAAAGCGCCGACCGGTTCGCAGAAAACAAATCGCACCTTTGTTAAAAGAATTAGAAACATCTCTTGGCATCGATTTAGCTGTTGATGGGGCATTCCTTGAAATGGCCGAGTATGGTCCTTGGCAGATGGTTTTCGTAGACAAGATTGCAAAGTCTGTTGAATTGAAGAATGAGGATGGTCAGAGATTTGCATTCTTGACTTTGCGAGGATTTCTTGAACACCCTGATTCTGCAAAATGGGTAAATGTTGATCACGGTGCAATACCATTCTTGATGAATGGAGCCGACTGTATGGTGGCGGGAATACAGGATGCTGACCCTAGTATTGAAGTTGGAGATTTAGTTTGGATTAGAGATATGGTGCATAAACGGCCTCTTGCAATTGGCTGGACTTCGATGGATAGCGATGAATTGATTTCTTCAAGCAAAGGCAAGGGAATCAATACTCTTCACTGGGTTGGCGATGAACTTTGGGATATGGATAATTGAGTAAGTATCAAGAAGTACCTGCGCAAGCAAGGAGATATGCAGGTGCGGCATCTTCTCTCTATTGTGTTAGCCCTTACGCTATTATGCCCATTGGTTATTGGTTCTTCAGTGACTGGTGGAGTTGACAAAAATCCCAACGAGTCTGAAGTTCCTTTCTCAATTGTCGAAAGAACTGCTCCAAGTGTTGATGGACAACAGTGGGACTTTGAAATAAGAATTGATGATGATGCGTATGCAAATGGAACCACTCTTTCCATTACTACACAAATCTGTACTAATGATGGAGTGTGTGACCCACCTTTCACTCATGAAAGCATTGCTGAAGACCAAAACTATGCAATTTCCATCACCCCTCCTGCCGACCACACCTATGTTAACTGGAGAGTCAGTGCTGAATATGAAAATGGTGACAAAGAAAATTTCCCACAGGGCGATTGGTTCAAAACTTGGTCATCTTGTTGGCAAAATGAGAAGGTATGGGGCGGCATAGATTCTACAGAAGATGGTTGTAAGTCTACCGAAGACGCTGATGCTATCCCTGGATTTTTATTACCGACTGTACTTGGAGTGATTGCGTTGGCAGTCGTTTATGCACGCCGCGTTAATTGAGGAATTCAACTAAGCGTTCGATAAAACGTCGTTGTTCATAATCCCAATTTTGCATTATTACTGAAACATTGGACTTGTCTTTTGATAGGGCCCCCTCAATAAATCCAACCTGTACTAAATCACTATCCACTAACGGAAGGTTTTCTCCATTAATTTCTATCAGTAATCCTTTTTCGGTCATAGTCGCACTACCGAATGAAAATATTACTTTATTCTCTGATGATTCTGCTTTTACATTTCCTGCTTTTAGAAATCGCCTAAGTGCATCTAGCAATGAATTTGCATCAACTTCTGTTTCGATTGCACCTGCTCCATAGGCTGAAAGAAATTCTAACTCTGTAGAATTTTGTTCTATCAGGTGGTCCAAACCTCGACCTAATTTCTTTGACATAAAAATCACCTCATAATGGACCTTGAATCAGATTCCAACCAATCACTCTTCCATCGCTTGCATCTGCGACTAAGGTGAGATAGTTTGACCATTGTTCTGAATCCCATTGTCGCGATAAGTCGACAGTAGTTGCACCGCTTGAACTATCAACAAAATTGTTGATGAATGAATTAAGGCCACTGTCTGGAACTAAGACCAAATAACCGATTCTTGTTTCTGGTTGAAATTCTCCACCGGTGGTGAATAATTTGTCGTTTCCAACCAAATGAGGATATCGTGAGTTATCCATCAATCTTGATTCCATGGTGCTAAGATTCATTGTTTCAGGAATAGAATTTCGATTATAGGAAATTTCTTCATCATATGCCCCTTTGTCAAGATAATCACAATTTTCTTCATTAGCTGGACCAGTTATTGAAAATTCAACCCAACCAGCAGTATTGTCATTTGCAACCCATGAAATATTCCAAATTGTCATTCCATTTGCTCTTTCGTCTATCGCTCGCCAAATGTATCCATTATCATTTAATGCTGCTGTTGCACCTGTTATTTCGCCTGAAAAATAATCCAAGCATTGAATTGATTGTTCTAAGTTATAGCCTCTCATTTCGGATTCGTCTGGTAGATGAATTCCTGAGTCTCGCCAATTAACAAGTTCATCGCTGTCTGGTTTGAATTCATTTGCTTGTGGGCGATTATCATAATTTTTACCCAAATCAAGCAATTTTACACCTCTATTCAAACTGATTCTATCAAAGGTGTGATGGATTTCAAGTTCCCCGTCCGGCAATACATAATCCCCTAATAATTTCGAAGTTGTAGAACATCCTGCGCGATTGGAATCGCTTCCTGAAATCACAACATCCACTGTTTGTTTTGCAGCCCATGGAATATCTTCTCCAACCCACAGCGTCATCGAAGCAGAACCAAGACAATATGCTTCCAAATCGTGATGTGTTGCTGCAATTTTCCACATTGAATCGGAACCAATCTTTTCGGTACCAATTACCCTCCAATCCCAGCCAAGATTTGAGCCAGTAGCATCACTGTCAATTAGATCATTACCAAACAATTCTTTGATTTCAACCGGTTGTGAAAGCAAAGCAAAACCAGGCGCTATTGTTTCAAGCCCTCCAAACAACGAACCTACTCCATATGACATTGTATTTCCTTGATAGGCAGAATCTAAGGTTACGCTCCATTCAACTTGGTTTGCAATAGAAGATTGCTCTCTTAGTTCTGTCCATTTTGTTGAAGTCAAATCTGAAGACCCACTAACACTAGCAAAAGATTCTGAACAAGCAGTTGAACCTGGAATCGGCGAGCGAAGATTTCTCTGTACTGTGAATTTGTCAAAGTCAAAGGAGTTGGTTGTCTCAACAGCAAGCCAATTTGCACCTTGACCGCCACGTACCGATACAGCACCTAACCGATCCATAGAACTCTGTGATTGAAGTTCTCCTCCTCCACCATCAGTAATAGAAATTTGACCCATTCCAGAGTATTCCAAACGGATCTTACAAATGTCATCTTCAGTTTCCACATTGTCTAATACTAGATCTAAGAATCCTTCTGTAGCAATAAATTCTCCCTCAGAAATCGAATATTTCATGTCGTCGCCATATTTTAGAGGGTCCCCTGTAAATGGGTCGAGTTGGTTGTTGACATACCACCATCCACCTGCTGCTAACATCATTGCAGTCAATAATACTGCAGCAACTTGTGGTCGCTTTACAATATCAAAGAGAGTTGCTGGATTATCTCTTTGTTTGGATTTGCGTGGAATTGGTGCTGCTTGAGTTATTTCTTCTTCTTCATCCTCATCATCAATGATTACGGCATCAATGATTTCAGCATCAATGAAATCTTCTTCTTCGTCCTGTGATTCTAATTCCTCATCTTTAGAATCATCATCGGTTGGCGTAAGTGTGTCTTCATCTTCCATTGATATTACAAATTCTTCTTCTTCGATTATCTCCGGTTCTTCTTTTTTAGAAGATTTTACGGTAGTGGTCTTCTTCTCACTCAACCCGATTTCATTTCTATCAAGTCCAAACTCAAGCAATCTATCGACTAAAATGCTCTTCTTACCAGTGGTTGATAAGTCGTTTAAAATGCATAAGGCCTTCAATTTGGCAACCGTCAAAGAGGATGTCTCTTCTACCGCCATTGTGAACTCCAAACCAATGGCGCGCATTAATCCCTTTCAAGTCCTGCGCTTGTTGGGTCAAAAAAACGGCTATTAGGCCACGATAATAAAATCGTCAACTACCGATTACCGATAGGGATGTAGGCTCTTATTCTTCGTAGGCTGAGTAGGACCCATCGTCTGCTTTGACATATACGGATTGATCATAAGAACCATCTGCTAATATTTTGAAATAATAACCATTATCGGTTTCTTCGTATCTTTCACCAACTGCTGCTGGCTCTTCTACGGCGACTGGTTCACTCTCTACAACCTCTGCTGGCGGTCCACTCGGTGGCCCGGAACTTGGTCCACTTGTTGGTCCAGAAGGTGGCGCACCAGTAGGGCCTGCTGCGATTTTATCCTTGGAAACTTCAGCTAACACTTTCGATTCTATCGTTTCATTGCCACCTTCTAACATTGTGCGAACTGTTTCACCATGCTTTTGAGCACCAATAAAAGCAAATGCAGAAAGAATTAATGCGCTCAAGCCAAGTATTCCTGCGAATACTTGATTCGGCCACATTTTCCCGTTAACAATCATATCAGAATTAGCATCTCCAAGATTATCTCCATTCTCATTTACATATTGAACAATCACGCAATAATTTGCAGGGTCAACATCAAATTCAAACTCTGCTGTTTCACCTGCACTAGGAGCAGTTTTTACCATGTAATGATGATTATGACCACTACCTTCTCTCGCAAGTGGAGTAAATTCTCCGAGATTACTTTGACAGTCATTTGTTTGAATTAGGTATGCTCCGAGTAAAACACCAGATTGTGCTGGAGGATTAACTACTTCAACAGAAATTGTCACTGGTACATCTGTAAAGTCATCTCCTGGAATCGGTAAACCCCAGATAAAACCAACATTTTTCTCCGCAGAATTTGAAAAATTATCGTAATCAGCGTCAAATGGCATAGGGAATAATGCGAAACCAAACAATATTGCTGCTATTCCCAAATACATGAAAACATTCCAACGAGCCTTGGTGAGTGCCTCCTTGCGGCCTTCCAAAGACATGTCTTCAAGTTGCTCATCCGCATCCTCATCAACAACAATATCTTCGGAGATTTCCACCAGTTCCTCATCGGTCATATTTGTCGCCACAATATCCAAGCACTTGAAAGGAACGGAGTAATTGGAATTATCAATAGGCGATAACTCAATAATGAAAGCGATTCACGAACATGCATGGGTCTTCGTGTTGCGGTGCTATCTAGGGGGCCCCGTTTGTATAGTACGAGAAGATTAGTTGAAGAAGCAAAAAAGCGCGAAATAGAAGTCGAAGTTGTTGACCCAATGAAATTCTCCCTATTTGTTGCAAATGGTGATGTAAACGTAACTCACAAAGGTGAACAATTCAGATTTGATGCAATCATCCCGCGAATAGGTCATTCGATTACCAAGCATGGAGTTGCTGTGTTAAGACAATTAGAGCAACTGAATGTGTGGACTGCGAACACCGGACAAGGAATTTTGCAAAGTCGCGATAAATTACACGCCAGCCAAATACTTGCACGGAATGAAATACCAATTCCAAGAACCACATATGTACGCGATATATTAGACATTGAGACCGCTATAGATTCTGTTGGCGGTCTACCTGTCGTAATCAAAGTCACTTCGGGGACTCAGGGACAAGGAGTTTTCTTGCGGCATACACTGCATGAGGCGAAAAATCTAGTTCAAGGATTATTGATGACCGGGCGTTCAGTTCTAATTCAAGAATATATTTCTGAATCACATGGAAAGGATATACGCGCTCTTGTTGTTGGCGACAAAGTTGTTGCAAGTATGCGAAGAAAGGCAAGGGGCAGGGAATTTAGAAGTAATTACCATCTCAATGGAACTGTAGAAAAAGTTGACCTGCCTGAAGATTTTGAGGAAGTGGCTCGCCGAGCAGCTCGCGTTTTAGGACTGCATATTGCAGGAGTTGATCTTCTTGAATCAGACCAAGGTCCATTGGTTTTAGAAGTGAATTCATCACCAGGACTTGAAGGTATTGAGAAGGCTAGTGGGGTAAATGTTGCTGGTGAAATAATTGATTTTGTCATTTCAGAGGCATCATTCTCAGAAGTGGATTTAGACCAATTAATGCGTACGATTCCAGGACAAGGTGTTCTGTCACTTCAAATTAGAAATCATCCAAATCTCGTTGGTGAGCGATTATCCGACTTATTCAAAGCGAGTGAATCCGTTCCTGTATTTGCATTATCAAGAGATAATTCTCTGATTTGGAATCCTGATTCAGAATTACAATTAAGATACGCTGATATTCTAATTTGCTATGGTGAACTTACTGAACTTCGCTCATCTTTAAAACAAGCAATCGGTGAATATACGGATGAAAATGCTGTTGAAGGAAACCAAGATGTGCCGAATGGCGTAGAATAATTGTCAAATTTGATATTATTTGTTCAGTGTCTTCCGATTTCTTAATACAGCGCTGCCAATATTATCCGACAAACGGTATAGTGAAATTTGGTGATTGCGCGCGGTGGCTTCTTATGAGAGGTCATTGTCCTCCTTAATGCTCTTAGGGGCAAATGGGATGTACGGCCGCTTCGGCGGTAGGCGATTTTCGCCAAAAAAACGCGGAGGAAGAAAGATGCGGTCACGCAAAGCAATTAAGCCAAGCCAACTAAGATTGGATGCTGAATCGCTAAGTCTTCCAAACCGATTATTTCACTTGCAAGACCTTGATTGGATTAGTTGTTATCAACAGCAATTACGTGTTGAAAATAAGTCTGAAAATACACGCCGAAATTACATGTGCCATCTTAGAAGTTTGATAGAAACCACATTGCCTGGAGAAAACATACTATCACAACAAGATTATGACACACTTACAATTCTTGAACTGGCAGCGAGAATGGAACCGCTCAATGGTAGGATTGACCGTTGGGTTCACACTCAAATTGAACTGAGACCTACCACTTTCAATGCAAAACTCGCTGCAGCAAAACATTTGATGAAATGGCTTGGGCAAATATGGCCAGACCATATTGGGAGAGTGAAGACTGGAAAGAGATTGCCAAGAGTATTATCTCGAAGTGAATTATCAATGGTATTGGAGGCTTCTCGGTTAAGTGAAAACGCTGTAGCATCATTAGTAGTAGTCATGTTGTTAGATACCGGATTGAGAGTAAGTGAAATTTGTAATCTAGACATTGGCGATATTGATTTTGAAGATGGTTCAGCTAAAGTTATTGAAGGAAAGGGCGAAAAGGATCGCCTCGTATTATTCACAGATAGAACACTTGAACGAATCAGAGCATGGCTGCCAATACGAAATGAAAGAGCTGCAAAAACTGAGTTAGCATTCTTACTCAATACTCGTTGCAGAAGATTACAGCCACGTGGAGTGCAAAGACTGATGGACACCTTGGCCGTTGAATCTTCAATTCCGAAAGGAAAACTAACGCCGCATGTATTGAGGCATAATTTTGCTACTGGATTGCTTGAAAGAGGGGCTGACCTTGTTTCAATTCAAAGATTGTTAGGCCACTCTAGCATTGCAACAACACGACATTACCTAGACATCTCAGACCAAACTCTACGCGAAGTATATCACCGCGCTCAGTCAACTCGAAAGACCATTGAAGCAGAAGCGGCACAGCAACAACAAGATGTTGAAGAATTAATCGAAACAACACCGACGACAAGTTCAGTCGGAATTTGATTCAATTACGCTTTTGTTTTCGCTTGGAGATTGATTCAGGCCCAGACCATTCTCTACGGGGAAGTACTTGTTGACCAACATGACCTACTATTGGACAGTATTTTCCAGAGCGGCAGCGTGAACAATTTTCTTTTGCGGGCAATTCAACCGTTTTGCGTAATTTTCCGTACTTACGCCTCGGCATAATAGATAACTAAGCCAATCGGCTTTTGTTTATTGTGATTGCAGATAACTGAATTCAACGATTTCTCAAGCGCTTCATCCAATCCATCTGGTTTACGCTCTTTGGAACTTTAATCGTTCCACCTTTTCTACCTGCATCATTAACTGCCTTCTTCGCTTTTGAAGC
>JABIGP010000042.1 GCA_018650105.1 Methanobacteriota archaeon | reverse complement strand
TTGCTGAGGTTTATCTATGTCCGATGAAGAAGCAACATTACTACTCCCGTTTGAAACCTATGAGGAGAATGCCGTCAATATCGGTACTCAACAAAAAAGTGCAGACATGATGCGATTTATCGAGCGTGTTCGCGAAGATGGATTATACCTTCTAAATGTCAATATCACAGATTCCCGCATCCGTTCAATCGCTGCATTCCTTAACAATTTTGAATCTCCACGAATCATGGTTGTTTCAGCCCGTCAATACGGACAGAGACCAGCCCGCCTCTTCTCTGAAGCAATCGGTGCAAATTCAGCGGTTGGCCGTTTTATTCCGGGTTCTCTTACCAACCCAGTTCTTCGTTCATATGTTGAACCAGATGTTCTATTCGTTACAGACCCAGCAGCTGACCAACAAGCATTGATTGAAGCGGTAAACTCAGGTCTACCTATCGTTGGAATTGTTGATGCAAATAACAACCTACGTAATGTTGACATCGCATTACCTGCGAACAACAAGGGCCGTCGCTCTCTTGCTCAAATTTACTGGCTCCTGGCCCGTGAAGTACTCAAACTTCGTGGAAAAACCACAGACGAAGATTGGGCTAAAGAACAAGATGTCGAAGAGTGGCAATCAACATTCTGAGCATTTTTAGAATAATTGTGCCCACAAATTGGCATATTAATCCCAATATTGATGGGATACTAATTGCATAGAGATATCATAAGCAAGTAGGTATTGCCATAAAATACTGGGGGAGTCTAATATTTCTAAATCCTCCAAAAGACAAAGTTTTCCAATCCGAGCAATAAAGTTTGGATTTAGAATACCTGGTCGATTATTCAATCATTTCATCACCTATCCTTTGTTGGATAAAAAAATTGCAAATAGTGAACTAGAGATTTATGTTCATGATAAAGAAAGAGGGTTATTACGAAGTTTAAATTTTGCAGAACGCTTGCACTGGAGTCTTGGTTCTGGGAAAGCATGCGATGCAGTACCTTGGTTAGATCGTATATCACCACTTGTGAATGAGAATGATATTATTTTTGATATCGGAGCAAATGTGGGTGTAATATGCAATTGGTTCGCCCATAGATGCAAAATAGTCCATGCATTCGAACCGCATCCAGATAATATTGATACAATCAATACTCAGATTAAGTTAAGAAATATGCAAAACATTACGTTACATCCTTGCGCAATTGGAAAAGAAAATATTACAATGAAATTACACGTTAAGGGATTTCATGGCCACCATTCATTAGGGGACGTGGATAACAGTCCGACAATCAATCAAATTGATGTCAAAGTAAAACGCCTTGATGACATTGTATCCGAACTTGAAATCAAACATATTAATTTCTTGAAAATTGATGTTGAAGGATATGAAGAAGATGTATTACTTGGAGCCAAAAACTTACTTGACAACAAGCAAATTGACTATGTATTATTTGAGTTACAAGAAACTATTCTTCACTCCATTAATCGTAATCCGCGACAAGTGTTACAACCCTTGTTCGATGCAGGTTACGAAATCATTGACCTAAGTGGGAATCTGATGGCAGTCGATAATATTGAAAATATTTCAAACGGGGATTATCTCGCCTGTATTAATGGGAAGGAAACCGCTAACAAATTGGCATCTTCCGCATTTGAATTACTTTGATTGAATCAATTTTCTAACTCTTTATGCGAAGAAAGAAAATCCGATGTTGCTTGAGCAAATTCTTCTCTAGTAACCTTTCCATGCATGATTGACCTGATTTTTTTAGCGCTTGGCAATCCTTTGGTAAAGGAAACAGCATGACCTCGCAGACTTTTTGAATCCAATCCAGTGGTTTGTTTTGCCAATTCGATATACCGGTCCCAGCACCAACTTCTTGTTTCAAATTGCTTAGCCACATCAGATAATGAATGCCAATTCCCATCGTATTGTTCAATCCATGGCAGTTCAGTTTCATCCATCCAACCTAGTTCCACTTTCATTTCAGCAAATACGGATGGTCTACCTATTGCACCTCTACCGACCATCAATCCATCAGCATTAGTTTGTGAAAGACAGGCCGAAGCAGATGCCCCATCAACAATATCGCCATTCGCAACTACAGGAACTTCCACCGCCTTAACCGCATTTGCGATATATTGCCAATCCGCTTCCCCAGAATATCTCTGCTTGAGAGTTCGGCCATGTATGCATAATCGTTGAATTCCTACATTCTCCAATTCCTTGCAAATTTCAAGAGCATTGTTTTCTCCTTGCCCAGTCCCCAATCTCATTTTTGCAGTGACGGGAATATCGATTCCATCAACGATTTGTGAACACATATCAACTAAATTATCTGGGTCGCCCATCAAAGCAGCACCTGCACAAATTTTGGTCACTTTCGGTGCAGGACAACCAAAATTCAAATCAATAATGTCAGCGTTATCACTGAGCATTTCAGCAGCACGAACCATGTCCTCTGTAATTCCTCCAAAGATTTGTGGGATAAATGGTGATTCCTCTTCACAAGTTTCCATTCTTTCCCAAGACATTGCGGCTTCACGTGTCAATGCAGTGGAATTAGTGAATTCAGTAATTGTAAAATCTGCACCACAATCCTTGGCTAATAAGCGAAAAGGCAAATCAGTAACTCCGGCCATCGGTGCAAGAAATAGAGGGCGTTGCTCACCATCCCATTCACCAAGCTTGGCTGAAATATATTGGCTCATGTGATTCCACCCAGTTATTGATTCATCGCTTGAGCAGAAACAAGAAGTTCCGCAACACGACGCATGCGGCGCAATACCCTGTCTAATCGTTCATTGATGCGACGTGTTACATCTTCAGAGGTTTCTCCACTGAGGCGGTGGCCCAAGGGCAAACGCCCACCCAGTAGGTTTAGCAGTAGCATTTGCTGTTTAGGAGTGACATCCTTCAGTTGAGACTCAACATCTTCAACCTTCAATTTATTTTTCTTTAACTTTTGAATTAACTTTGATTGTTGGGTTTCATTGAGTATTCTAGCAAATCCCCCTTTCTTCAACATCCAATCTTCTCCACGACGTTGATATTGAGCCATCATTGCAGACCAAAGCGAAATTGAAAGCCGATCAGTCCTTGCTACTCTTTCAACCATTCCAGATGCTCTAAAGCGTTCTAGAATGCGTCCGATACGTGGTTTGGGCCCATCCAGTAGTTCTGCGGCTTCATCAAGAGATAATGGCGCATTTCTGCTTAGGAGAATTTCAAACAATTTACAGGATAATGAATCGGCGTTTATTTCCTTTCCAGGACGTTCTCCGAGTAGGCCAAAATCTCCGAGCCACTGTGATAGCAAATTTTCATTGGTCTGAGGTGCAAGTGGCCTATGGTCTACAATTCCAAGAGTTAAGGGCGGGGTGTCTTCTTCAGGTATTTCAAGTGCTAAACGACAATCATCTCGTTGCCAATTATTTTCTAGTAAGGACATTCTTTGATTGATAATTGTTTTACATTGAACTGAGAATAGTTCAACAGCATTGGTAATGCTTCCGCCGCGCAGATAATACCGCCTCCAACCCTTGCCTTCGTTGGTATATCCAATAATTCCAGCCTCAACAAGGCGAGTTAAATGATGGTTCAAGGATGCCGGAGTTAGTGCAAGTTCATCGGCTAACATCTGTGCATCCCAACCGATTTCAGGTGACGCAAGAATATGGTCTCGTAGTAGTCGATGAACTGGAGTTGCCATACCATAATCGGCCATTGCATCTCCTTTTTTGCGAACTAAACAAAGTGTATCAGTAAACCAAGTGACTAGACTATCAACATCCCTATCACTTGTAGGCAATGCGATTTCTTGTAACCGGACGCTGAACATTACTCTCTACCAAAATGAAGTGGGCGCCAAGAGTCTTTGAAGACTTTGCAACAATTGCTTGTCAAGAGGCGTTTATTGAACGCCTCAGTTACGGCGCTGGTCATCCCATTCGTAATCCACAGCGACAGCACCATTCCAAGACAGATCCATGTTGATGTGCGGCATTAATTCGACTCTATCTTCTCGCAGAATCCCTCTTCTTCTTAGAACTTTAACAGCAGAATGTACAGTTGCTCTTGAGCGACCGATTCTTCGTGCCAATTCAGATTGAGAACGGGGAACTCCCTCTTCCTCAATATTTACAAGAATCAATCTTTGTACTAATGACAATCCAATCGGCAAGGCGTTAGCTGCTGCTTGTTCACCTAATTTCATCCCTCTCAATTCTTCAATTTGACTCGGAGCTCCTGCAAAGTAGCAAGTTCTTCCATTTACCGGCATAATGATTACACTTTTCCGTGCTTGTAATACATCAAGATGATGTCTTAGAGTTCCATTGGCAGCATTTAGAACCGTTTGTAATTCACGATAACATAATCCTGGATTTTCTTCAAGTGTAGCGAGAATCCTAACCCGCTGTGGGTGTTCATGTTGGCGTTTTGATTTGCTAGAAACTCCACCGAGAGTAATCGCTCCAATAGCACTTGCAGCAGCAGCAACTCCTCCAGCAATTCCAGATATTCCTCCAGTTGCTCCCAGCAGTCCAGCAGTCAACCAAGGACGCTGTCGAACCCACTGCGATAGTAGAGGCATACATTCGGGTTAGCCTCTTCCCTTCTTAATCCATTGGAGCGTTGTTCAAACAACAATCAATTATTGCTGAGAACAGAATTGTTCCTAATTTTCAGGTGAGCAACTAGTGGTGAAAGTAATCTTCCACAGGTGCGTCCATGCTCTGAAAGGATATATGAAACACGGATTGGCGGGCCGTCTTCAACTTCACGAACTACCAAACCTTCATCGACCAAGAAGCGTAATTTATCACTGAGTGTCCGAGAAGAAATTCCAGTAAGCATCCCCTTCATTTGATTGAATCTACGTGGACCTGCTATGTACAGAGTTGAAAGGATTTCAATAGTCCAACGTGAACCAAATACATGCAATGCTTCTACCGCTGCCTGAACTTCCCAAGTAGTATCCCAAGGACCTCTATTGGAATGATTACCGAGAATATCTCGGATGTTACTACCGTTTTTTATTGTATTATCAATGTGATTTTGAATGGCCTCATACGAATCTTTTGGAATGAAAAGTGCAGGTTCTGGCATTGTGGTCCCCGACACTCCGGTTGGCCTGGACTACTTGATTTCTTTTACACACTGAGTGTTCATGAGATAACCGAATACTAGTTGTGACATTGGGTATTGAATTGAAAATGAATCAAAAACGAACAAAACCGACTTATCCTTCAAAGAGGGGTGGAGGGCTCGGGTTGTCATGGACAAGTCGGTTATTCTCGCTCGCGGGGGTATTCTCGGTCGTAATACAGGGATAGGTGGAGCGCACCATAATTTGCTAGATGCGCTCAAAAACGGCGAAATTGAAGGATATCAATTGACTGCAACATGTGAGTATTTTCTTTCGATGAAAACTAATCCAGTCAAACGATTACTGATGCGTTGGTGGTCACACCCAAGAGTTGTAAACAAATTTGTCAAGTCTTCTGTGAAAGATGGAGATTGCGACCTCTTGCATATTACCGATCAGGAACAGGCGCACTTAATTCCCAAAAAGTGCAAAGTTCCAGTCGTAGTCACTGTGCATGATCTGTTTCATCTTTTCCCTAAGCAAGTCCAAATCGGCCAAGAAACGATACAGATTGGTGAGGCGAAACCGCCAAGTTATCGGCGAAGAGACTTGAAGAAATTAAAGAATGGATTGATGAGGGCAGATGTATTGGTTTGCGATTCTAAAGCTACATTATCTGATTGTGAAAAACATTTTCCAAATGTAAAAAGTGTCTGTATACCCCTCGGTCTTGATATTGATTCATATGCAAATTTTGGTCAAGATGATTCACAAGTGATAGGGCCTGCTCAAAATATGCCTGCTGGTTGTAATCTTTTGATAGTGGGAAGCCACGACCCAAGAAAGAGAATGAAATTTATTTGCCAGGTATTGGGGGGACTAGATGATTCAATAAAAAATGATATTCGTATTCATCATGTTGGAAATGGTGAATGCCCCTATGGAGGACCTTCAACCCATCATTTAGCCAAGCAGTTTGGCGTCAATAATTGGCATGGAGTTGGAGCATCTCTTAGCCATGAAGAATTGATGTGGATGCGAATAAAATGTGAGGCGTTATTATTCCCATCCGGAAGTGAAGGTTTTGGATACCCTCCTTTGGAATCAATGGCTTGTGGAACCAAAGTGCTTTGTTCAGATCTTGCCAGTCATAATGAATTGATGCCAGAAAATTCGTGTATTGCGGCAGATGATATTGAAGCATGGCAGGATGCTATTACTGCGATTCATTCACAATGGAAACAAAGAGATGGACCAAAAGTTATTGATGAAAAATTAATTGATCATTCACGAAATTACAGTATGTCTGTTTTCAATGAAAAAATCGCTGAGTTATATTCAAATCTTGAATGAAACGTTTGAATGAATCTTGAAGTTTTGGCCAATTATTAGAGCGATTTGTTCTTCAATAGGTGCTTGGTGGGTTGTCTTATGCAACCTATTCAGAGTGTAGCAATTGTTGGTGCTGGAAACATGGGGTCTGGTATAGCGCAAAAAACAGCGCAAGAAGAATTCGATGTCCAAATGGTGGACAGAGAGCAACAATGGGTTGACAGAGGGCAAGATATTATTGCAAATTTTCTCAATGAAGCGGTTGAACGTCGAATCTTTAGAGAAGCACAAGTAGAAGCGATAAAAGGAAGAATTACCGGTGTTGTCGGTGTTGAAAACACCGCCGAAAATACCGATTTGGTAATAGAAGCAGTATTCGAAGATTTTGATGTCAAAACAGCAGTTTTCAAAACCCTTAACTCCGCTTGTGGTGATGAAACAATTTTTGCTTCTAACACATCCTCACTCTCCGTAAATGAATTGGCAGCATCTTCGGGAAGAGCCGATAAATTCGTAGGTCTTCATTTCTTTTTCCACCCTGCAAAAAATCGTCTAATAGAAGTAATTCCGGCAAAGTCATCTTCTGCTCAAACCATTGAAAAAGTAGTTCAATATTGTAAGATGCTAGGTAAAGTTGTAATCGTGTGTGCTGATAGACCTGGCTTCGTAGTCAATCGTTTCTTCGTACCGTGGCTCAATGAAGCTTGTTTGTTATTGCAGGAAGGAGTTGCAACTGCTGCACAAATTGATGCGGTATCACGCAAAGCATTCTCAATTGGATTGGGGCCATTTGGATTAATGAATCTAACAGGACCACCAATTGCATTACATTCAACTGATTATTTGGCTGAGCAATTGAATACTCCTCGTTATCATGGTGCTCAAAATCTAAGAGACTTGGTAGCAGAAAACAAAATGTGGGAAATCTCACAAGATGAAGAATATGATGACTCACAATACACTACTATCTCTCGGCGATTACTCGGCGTTGTTTTCGGAGTGGCTGCACAAATCGTTGATGAAGATATTTGTTCAATGGAAGATGTTGACCGAGGTGCAAAAGTTGGACTTCGTTGGGCTCATGGACCATTTGAATTAATGAATAGTGTTGGAGTTGAAAATGCCCACAAAATGGCCAAGCAATATGCAGAGTTAGCAAATGGAGGCTGGGATGTACCAGAATTCTTTACTCAACAAGGCAATACCAACTGGGATTTCAAGGTAATAGATACTTCAATTGACAATGGCATTGCTACTGTTACCATCAATCGACCAGAAGCAATGAATGCATTGAATGAAACGGTGATGGCACAATTAGGAAGTGCATTGGACCTTGTTAATTCTGATGAATCAGTATCAACAATTGTGTTAGATGGAGCCGGTAAGGCCTTTGTAGCAGGTGCGGATGTCAAATTCTTCGTTGACAAAATACGCGCGGATTCAATTGATGACATTTATGATTTCACAGCATTTGGCCACCAAGTCTTAGATAAATTGGAATCTTCTTCAAAGACAACAATTGCATTGACTACAGGTTTGGCTCTTGGTGGTGGATTAGAACTTGCTCTTGCTTGTGATTACCGAGTTGGAACTCATAAGACTCAATTCAGATTCCCTGAGACTTCAATTGGAATATATCCTGGTTTAGGAGGTTCACAAAGACCAGCAAGAATCTGTGGGATTCCTGCTGCTAGGTGGGCTGTTTTGGCAGGTAATTTCATGGATGCAAAAACTGCTAATGATTTGGGATTGATTACTCATTTGGTTGATGTTGCCGCTATTGACGAAGCTGTTAGACAAATTTCCAATCAGGGTAAGCCAGCAAATAAGTATCCAGGCCAAGCAGCAAATCCGCAATCATCAGTCGCTCAATTCGCTAATAATTTCTTTGCCGATGCAAATATGTCTGACATAATGAATGGAGTTTGTCCTCAAGGATTTGATGCAGAAGACAAGCAAGTTGCACGTCAAATGAAGAGTTTGAAATTCACAGCACCAATCGCTTTGGTAAAAGCAAGTGAGTTGATAGATGCAACTGATTCAACCGATTTATCAGCCGGACTTGCTCTGGAACTAGCGGGGCTCAATGGGATCTTTTCAACTGCAGATTCATTAGAAGGTTTGAGTGCTCTAATAGAGGGTCGCCGACCCACTTACACAAACCAGTGAATTGATTTCAAATCCACTTGCCTTGAACAGCAAGCATTCCAGTGATGAGTTCATGAACATCTATCGCTTCATCACTTTCACTTGCAAATTTTATCCTGTTCTTTATCGCTTCAATCAATTCATCATCAATTTCTTCATCACTGATAAATTGAATAAATTCCTTGATGGTCTTGCCCTTGCCCATTGCAATTGCTAACCGCGCTTTCAGTTCTTCTTCATCGTCTTTAGGGTTTCTTACACTCATACTATCGCCTCACTAATTTGCTCTCTTTGCTGATACCATTCATCCCATGGAATGACTGCTTCATCACTCCAATTGGACAAAGGTCCGTTGCTGTTAATTGTATTCTGACACTCGTATTCTTCATTGAAAGCGAGGTTAATTGCGGTCTTTGGACCAGGTGCGCCAAGTACTATCGCTTGACGAAGAATTGCACTTCCAATCGCTAAACTATTGGTATCTGTAGCACTCCAATATGCAGCAAAACCAGGATGGGTATGAGCCCACATTTTGAAGGGCATTCTAGCGCCAACTGGAGGTTTGAGTGGCACTCTGCCAGAAGTACCCCAGTCAATGAACACCATGTCATCAGCATCGATAAGAACTGATGTTTCAAGCCCTGCTAATAGTGATAGTGCGTAAACAGCATCCCATCTTCCAGCGGAAGCACTGTTGCTTTGAAATTGGATTAAAACCGGATCAGCAATCTTCCTGTTTTCAGCAAGAGTACAGATATCTCCCCATGTTTCTTGGTTTTCACACAACTCCTCAATATTTGGAATAAAAATCATTCACTCACCTCTGGAAAATTCATTTGACCATAGGTTATGCTAGCCATATTCTGTATTGGAGCCGGTTTGCCACGTAATTGTTGAAGAGCCCACTGGGCTCCGAAAGCAGCTGCATTGAGAAAACCGAATTCTAGATTTCCAGATTCGAGAGCGCCTTCATGCTGACATGATTTTGCAGGGTGGTCTGGAGTCATAGCTTCAACCAATGCAGTTTGGCTATCACTGGTCATAACAAGGTGACCATCGCCACCACAACGTAAGTCTGTCCAAGGAACTTGTAATTGATGAACTAAACGTCTTGGTTCAGGTCTGTCAACACAAACTATGACCAAATCAGCATCCTGTAATTGCTCTACAGTGCGTAAATCTTCTGAAATGGCCCTAACGGTTACTCCAGAATTATTTTCTGTAATATGGCGTTGTGCTAAAGCCTCAACTTTTGACAATCCAATATCCTCTCTAGTAAATCTTTGATGGCCGAGATTGGTCGCTTCAACCAAGTCTCCGTCCATTATTTCTATTTGACAATTAATTCCTATTCTCCTCAATGCCGGAGTCAATACATCAACAAGGGTTGAACCAATTCCACCAGCACCGACAATAAGCAGAGTTTTGCCATCCGCAATCTTCTTCATACAATTCTAATTGTTTGAGGACATATAAAGAATTGAAACAAGTTCTCAAAACTTCAATTCACTGAGCGCTTTTTGCACATTCCAACAGCAGGTTTTCAAGTGCTTCAATTTGATTGTCTATTGTGAAATTTTCTTCAACATATTTACGCCCATTAACCGCCCATAGTTCCCGATTATCATCATCTTGTGCCAACCGATAAGCCTCATTCCAAGATTCATAATCTTCTCGTGAAATTAGCATTCCAGAATCAACATTATCCATGGTGTAATGGAAACCGCCCTCGTCGACCATCAATGCTGGAACACCTATAGACATCGCTTCCAAAGGAGTTAGTCCAAACGGTTCACCATGCGCATGACTAACCATAGCAACAGACCCCCTAATCACCGCTCTAAGGGCTGATTGACTAAGCCGTGGCATACAAAATACATCAACTCCTAAAGAAGTCCCATGAGTAACAATTTTTTCCTTATCGTTTTGATCTCCGCCACCGATTTGAACTAATGAAAGTCCAGTTCCCTGCAAGGATTGTACAGTTTCCCAAGCCCCTTTTACGAAAGATAACTTACCGATGGTGACAACGTATTTCTCAGGTAAAGTATCTGTTTTAGGTGAATTTTTGTGTGCCGCAACAACCGCCAGTTGAATCTCATCAGCAGCGCTTCCTTCGTCAGCATCTGCAAGTTGTGGCCATAATTCCCAATCTAGTACATGCATTAGATGCGTTGCCTCAAGCATCTGCCCCTTTGAATTACGGCGTGGGGGAAAACCATTCGCTTTCTTTTCATCACACGCCAAGCCGTAAATATCTCTTAACTGTCTTTGAATCCACATTGAATTACCAGAGATTGCTGAACCCTTCATATTTGCAATGCGGCTGACTAATTTTTGGTCAACGCGACGTTGTTTTGCAAAAATGAGATTTGTAATCCATAAAGGCCTCTTTAATTCTCCATCCATGTGTCTGTGAAGGACATCCTCGTACAACCATCTAGGTGGTTCAAGACAATGATAGTGTATGCCCTTTCCAGCGAGTGCTTTATCCGAAACAGAATTTAGAATCTCTAATGTTCCGCGGCAAACTGAAAAATGGATAGCATCAAACTTCGACCAATCAATTTTCAGTTTCTTCCATTCTTTACTGGCTGCGGAACTTTGCCCTGCAGTGATTTCAGCGATTGCACCTTGAGGCCATACGAATGGCTGTTTTGGCTTGATAACTTCAATATCATTGCCGCCCAATAATTCCTGTGCTTCCTTAGGAAATTGAAGGGTTGCAAGACTAACATCCCATCTCTTACCAACATGACGGAGCAATTGCAATAATTCTCGCTCGGCTCCTCCCAAAGTACTGAATGAACCTCTAACAATTAATACCCGCAGAGGAGTTTCAGCAGCCTTAGACTCCTCAGCCATACAGTGCTGTCATCACTTACAACCTTAATTTAAACCCACAAAAGGGCAAATTATTGCTAGAAATTGTGACAACTTTTACGCGACCAATTGAAAAGAGATAAGCCTCAGGGTAAAGCATGACCGGCAAGACTGCGATGATTACGGGTGTAACAGGACAAGATGGTTCCTACCTTGCAGAATTACTATTAGAAAAGGGATATAATGTCTATGGATTCGTTAGACGTGTATCACAACCAACAGTTGGACGCAACCTCATTAACCACTTGATGGGTAATGAAAATTTCCACCTAATTAATGGGGATTTAACCGATCAATCTTCGATTGATAATGCAGTAAATGCTTGCCAACCAGACGAGTTTTACAACCTTGGTGCAATGTCATTCGTCCCAGAGTCATGGCGCTCACCAATGATGACCGCTGATATCACCGGCCTTGGTGCACTACGTTGCTTGGAAGCGATTCGGAAAAACGCCCCAAATTGCCGTTATTACCAAGCAGGCTCCAGTGAACAATTCGGCAAGGTACACGAAGTACCTCAAACCGAAGCAACTCCATTCCATCCACGTTCACCATACGGATGTGCTAAGGTATTCGCCTTTGAAATTACGCGCAACTACCGTGAATCATACGACATGTTCGCTTGTACTGGTATTCTATTCAATCACGAAAGCCCACGACGTGGACTTGAATTCGTCACCCGTAAGGTGACTATGACCGCAGCACGAATCGCTCATGGAATCGATGAAAATCTATGGATTGGTAATGTAGAAGCGAAGCGTGACTGGGGCTATGCAGGAGATTATGTAGAGATGCAATGGCGTATGTTACAACAAGATACACCATTTGATTTCGTTGTTGCAACCGGAAGAACTCACAGTGTCAAGGATATGATCAACCTTGCATTTTCCCACGTAGGACTAGAATTAACTTGGTCCGGAGAAGGTGTTGATGTCATCGCTACTGACCAAAACGGAGTAGTTCGTGTTAGAACTAATCCGAAGTTCTTCCGCCCAGCTGAAGTTGACTTACTCATAGGTGACCCTGCTCTATCCCGTAAGGAATTAGGATGGGTTCCTAAGACTTCCTTTGAAGAATTAGTCGCTATGATGGTCGATTCCGATATGGCGATTGTAGAAGAAGCGGTCAAGGGTGGATATGAACCACCTATCCCACCTGAGTGAGATTATTGGAGTGGTTTTGATGACCACAGGATTGCCAATATTGTATTCCTTTAGGCGTTGTCCTTATGCGATACGGGCACGCATGGCAATCGTAAGAAAAGCCTTCAAAGTCGAACATAGAGAAGTAGTTCTCCGCGATAGACCTGACCATATGATGCAGATTTCTCCTAAAGGTACAGTGCCAGTTTTGCTATTAGCAGACGGTACTGTCATTGAGGAAAGCCTTGAAATCATGCAATATGTCCTCGATTGGCAACTGAGTGAAGAGGAAACAATTTGGATTGAAAGAAACGATTTTGAATTTAAATTTCACCTGGACCGCTACAAATAT